>JAJRWW010000293.1 GCA_024276595.1 Myxococcota bacterium | reverse complement strand
GGCGGCGAGGCCAAGGGCGGCGAGGCCAAGGGCGGCGAGGCCAAGGGCGGCGAGGCCGGATCCCGAGCCCGGCCGACCGCCCCGTCTGCGCCCGCCCGCCGAGCGCGCCTCGCACGACGACCCGGGCCAGGAGGAGGCCGTGCCCCCCTTGGACGCCGACCCCTTCCAACCTCCCAAGGGGGCAAGCGGCCGCGGTTCGGCGGTAGAAGGCAGGCACCGGACCTGGTTCCTCAGGCCCTCGGTGCTCTTTGTGGCACGCTTTTCAAAGGATCGCTCTTTTGTCCCCAAGGAGGGCTTCGGCTTCGGCGTGCAGGCGGGTGCCACCTTGGGGCGCTCCACCCTGCGGATCTCCTTGGCCATCGCCTACCACTTCTTTCGCCTGGCTCGAACGCTGGACATCGCGGTGAACGATCCGAACCTCACCTCCTGCACCGCCATCCGGACCTTTGCCTACCACCTGGCCACGGCGTCCACCCAGGCAAGTGCCCGGATCTCCCGTGTGGAGATCTACGCTGGCCTCCGGGGAGGCTTCGCTCTCAGCCAGCTCAAGACCCCCACCTCCACCTGCGACACCGACACCGAGAGCGCATCCACCGGGGTGCTCGGCGGTGAGCTGGGCGCTGGCTACGGCCTTCGGTCCGACCTCACCCTGGGAGTTAGCCTGGCGTACCTGCACTTCTTTTCGGACAGGGCTTACATATCGTCGGACTCGGTGCGCGCGCGCCTCTTTTATGACATGCTTACGGTGGGCGTCGCCCTGACGCTCAGGTTTTGAACAGGCTGGGAGACCCGGCCCATGAGAGATCGAGAACCTGTCGGGCCACACCCGTGGCGGCCCGCGCGCTCCTTTCGCACCCGCATGGTCACAGCCACCTTCCTGGGTGTCATCCTCTCCCTTGGTCTCTGCCTGGTGCTTGCTCCTGGTGAGACCCACCCCGGCTTTGTGTCCATGGCCACGCCTCGAGGGCCCACTGCACGCCGCGCCAGCAAGATCCGCAGCCACGGCCTGCGCAGGGTCGCTGGTGGCAAGGGCTCCCAGGTGAGGCCGGCGGCGGCCCGCCTGGCCGGGGGCACCATCTTGCTGGCCTTCGAGCGGATCATTACCGCCCAGCGGAGGCGGGTCTACGTGCAGCGCCGCCGCCCTGGCAGGGGATGGAGCTGGGCCCGCGCTCTGCCCCTGGCTCGAGGTGACTACACCCAGCGCGACCCGACCCTCCTGGTGCGCTCCGGCAACCAGGTGCTCCTGTACGTCCAGGTGGATGACCTCAGGAGGATGCGAGCCTCCATTCGGGTCCATGTCTCCAGGGGTGACAGCCTGCGCTGGCAGAGCCGTGGAAGGCTCGGGCTGCGCCTGTCAGGAGGCGGCGCTCGGGCCGGGGCTCCAGCCTCCCCGAGGCCCCGCGGATCCCTCGGGGGCGGCCACCCATCGGCACGACACGGTGTTGCGCACCCCAGGTTGGCGCTGACCCAACCCTTCGCTGCCCTCGACAGGGCCGGCGGGGTGCTGCTGACAGTCACCAGGCGCTTCGCAGGGAGCCGCGACGGATGTCACCTGGCCCGCTCTCCCGACGGCCTGCGCTTCGGCCCCCTGCGCCGCATCGGGCCCGGCCGGCGGTGCAGGGTGGTGGCCACTGGCCCTGGCCAGCTCCTGCTCACCTACCAGAGCCGCGCCCGCCGGCGCAAGCGCTGGCGAGCCTTCTCGCGCACCAGCAGCGACGGGGGCAAGACCTGGACCTCGCCCCGCCCCATCTCCGCGCTCATCTCTTCGTCGGACGCTCATCCGGTGCCGGGCTCACCTGGAAAGCTGCGCATCCTGTTCGTCGTCAGCACCCCAGTGGGCTCTGCTGTCGGGCTGGTGACCTCCACCCCGTCCGGCCGAAGAGAGCGTCGCCTCACCCTCCCGGGACGCCGCAGAGACATCGCCCCCTTCGGCCTGCCAGATGGCAAGGACCTGCTGGTCTTCTTCGCCCGGGAGATCCACCCCCTCGACTTCGATGTGCTCTCCTTGAAGACCCTTGCCCCGTGAGAACGTTCTTCCCCCAAGGGGCACCTCGGCGCCGTGGGGCTCCTCGCCTGTCGGGCTGGGCAGAGGGCCCAGCGCCGGCTGGTCGTTGACAGCTTTTGAGCTTCCTCCTAAACTCCCGTTCCACATCGAAAAAGAGATTCCTGGCAGGCGTCTGGTGGACGCCAGAAGGCGAGCTTGATGGCTTCAAACAACTGTATCGTGAAGGCGCGCCCGGAGAAGGGCGGGCTGGTGTTCGAGTCCCGGGACATCCCCGAGCCTGGCTTTGGCGAGATCCTCATCAAGAACCGGGCGGCGGCCATCTGCGGCACGGACCTGCACATCTACAACTGGGACGCCTGGTCCCAGGGCCGGGTGAAGCTGCCGTGCATCTTGGGCCACGAGTTCGGCGGGGAGGTGGTGGACGTGGGCCCGGGCGTAAGGCACGTGAAGGTGGGCGACTTCGTCACCGGGGAGGGCCACTTGACCTGCGGCTTCTGCCGGAACTGCCGGCTGGGTGACGGGCACGTGTGCGAGGACTGGAAGGGCATTGGATACGACACCGACGGCTGCTTCCGGGAGTACATGACCCATCCCGAGATGAACACCGTGATCAACGACCCGGACCTGGACCCCGCGCTGGCGGCCATTCAGGACCCCTTGGGGAACGCCATCCACACGGTCTTCGCTGCCGACTGCGTGGCAACCAATGTTGCCGTGTTCGGCCTGGGGCCGGTGGGCGTGCTCGCGGTGGCAGTGCTCAAGGCCATCGGCGCGGCGCAGATCTTCGCCGTGGGGCGAAGGAACCAGCTCCGCATCGACCTGGCGCGAGAGCTGGGCGCCCACCACGCCATCGGCTCGGCAGAGACCGACCCGGTGGAGTACATCATGGATCACACCAGCGGCAAGGGCGTGGACGTGGTGCTGGAGATCTCTGGCAACCCCCGCGCGGTGCAGGACGGGCTGCACTCGCTGCGCATGGGGGGAGACCTGGTGCTCATCGGCACATCCAATGAGCCTTCCACCATCGACCTGGCAAAGGACGTGGTATTTCGCTCCATTCATATCCACGGGGTGACCGGCCGAAGGCTCTGGCACACATGGGACAAGATGAAGGGGCTGCTGGCCTCGGGGAGCCTCCAGGTGGAGCCGGTGATCACCCACCGCTTCCCCTTCTCGGACTACGAGAAAGGCTTCCAGCTCATGAACACCGGCAACTGCGGCAAGGTTGTCCTCACATTCTAGCGGGGATCCAGTATTTGGGCGGATCCCATTGGAGGAGTCTATGTACGGCAAGCTCAAGGAGATCCTGCAGGCGGAGCTGCAGTCCATCAAGGAAGAGGGCCTCTGGAAGGCCGAGCGGGTCATCCTGTCTCCACAGGGCTCTCAGATCAAGGTGGGCTCGGGGGAGGTGCTCAACTTCTGCGCCAACAACTACCTGGGCCTGTCCGACAACGCCGAGCTGGTCGCCTCGGCCAAGGATGCGCTGGACAGATACGCCTTCGGCATGAGCTCGGTGCGGTTCATCTGTGGCACCCTGGACGTGCACAAGGCCCTGGAGGAGAAGGTAACGGCGTTCATGGGCACAGAGGACACCATCCTGTACTCGAGCTGCTTCGACGCCAACGGCGGCCTCTTCGAGACGCTCCTCTCCAAGGAGGACGCCGTCATCTCCGACTCCCTCAACCACGCGTCGGTCATCGACGGGATCCGCCTGTGCAAGGCCGCCCGCTACCGGTACGCCAACAACGACATGGCAGACCTGGAGGCCAAGCTCAAGGAGGCGGACGCCTCGGGAGCCCGGGTGAAGATGATCGCCACCGACGGGGTCTTCTCCATGGACGGGATCATCGCCAACCTGGCGGGCATCTGCGACCTGGCCGAGAGGTACGACGCCCTGGTGATGGTGGACGACTCCCACGCCACCGGCTTTGTGGGCAAGACCGGTCGCGGCTCCCACGAGCACAACGACGTGATGGGGAGGGTGGACATCATCACCTCCACGCTGGGCAAGGCCCTGGGAGGCGCCTCGGGCGGCTTCACCACAGGCCGCGCGGAGATCGTCGCAATGCTTCGGCAAAGGAGCCGTCCCTACCTGTTCTCCAACACCCTGGCTCCGGTCATCGCCCACACCACCATGAAGGTCCTCGAGATGCTCAGCGAGACCACTGCCCTGCGCGACAAGCTCATGGGGAACGCCGCCCATTTCAGGGCTCGCATGGCCGAGGCTGGCTTCACCCTGGCCGGGGCCGACCACGCCATCGTCCCGGTGATGCTCGGCGCCGCACGGCTGGCGAGCGAGATGGCAGACGACATGCTCGCCGAGGGCATCTACGTCATCGGCTTCTCCTACCCGGTGGTCCCCAAGGGCCAGGCCCGGATCCGCGTTCAGCTCTCCGCCGCCCACACCACCGACCAGATCGACCGCACGGTGGACGCCTTCATCAAGGTTGGGAAAAAGCACGGCGTAATCCGCTAGCGAGGCAGCGCCCCAGAGAGACGAGGCGGTGTCGACCAGGGGTGAGCCCCGATGTTCGTGGTTCTGCCCCTAGATGGGGCCTCGCTAGCCTGACTGTAGAGGGGAGCTCTGCGGTTCCCCTCCCCCGCAGG
>JAJRWW010000292.1 GCA_024276595.1 Myxococcota bacterium | reverse complement strand
TCCTCCCTGGAGGACGCCTACACCGCCGCCAACATGGCGGACCGGGTGGCCGCCTTTGGGGGGGCCGCCGTCTTCACCAGGCCGCTGGACCGGGCCACCGCGGAGGGGGTGGTTGAGAACTACCTCGAGGTGGTTGCCGCGCCAGACTTCGAGGAGGGGGTGATGGAGTTTTTGGGGCGCAGAAAGAACCTGCGCATCGTCCGCGTGGCCAGGATGGATCGGCTGGCCGACTATGCCAACGCCAGGGTGGTGGAGCTGAAGGCGCTCATGGACGGAGGCGTTGTCGTGCAGACATCCTTCAACCTGCGCGCCCGTCGGCCAGAGGATCTGCTGCCAGCGGTGTGCACCCACAAGGGGGTCGAGTACAAGGTGGATCGTGAGGCCACCGATTCGGAGCTGGCGGACATGCTCTTTGGGTGGGCCGTGGAGGCGGGGGTCAGCTCCAACTCGGTCCTCTATGTCAAGGATGGGGTCACGGTGGGCATCGGGACTGGAGAGCAGGACCGGGTGGGAGTGGCTCAGATCGCCAGGGACAAGGCCTACACCAAGCTGGCCGACAGGCTCTGCTTCGAGCAGACGGGCAAGCCATACAACGAGCTCGGGGAGACTGACGAGCGCGCGGCCATCGACGCTCAGGTGGCCCGCATGCGAGGTGGGTTGCCGGGCTCGGTGATGGTGTCCGACGCATTCTTCCCCTTTCGAGACGGGGTAGACGTGGGCCTGCGAGAGGGAGTGACGGCCGTGATCCAGCCTGGTGGCTCGCTCAACGACTGGCAGTCCATCGAGGCCTGCAATGAGCACGGCGCCGCCATGGCATTCACCGGCCAGCGGTCCTTCAAGCACTGACGGACGAAGGCTGGCTGCGCAGGGCCTGGGGAGCCCACCAAGGGGTCGCGGGCGCTGAAGGCCTGCGGCCAAGCAACAACACCAACATGCCGGCAGGAACGGTGTGCAGCGCAGGGGGCAACCGACCCACGTTCACGCTGAATCAAGACACACTTTGCGCACGCGGTCACAGCGTACTTGCGTTAGCGTGTAGCGATCCCATGTTCTTGTGGTCTTGGGGGCTGACATCCGGCAATGATCATTTGGAGCGCGCGACCAACAATTCGAGTGTGTGTCGCACGAGCTCTAGGCCGCCTGGTGTGCCGTGGCCGGGAATGACGTGCGCGGCCGAGGAGTAGCGCTTTAGCAGCAGCCGGAGTGAGACCGGCCACGCCCGAAGGTCGGCCTCCTTGATGTTGCCGAGACGCCGGGCTCGCATCGACCTCACCATGCAGGCTGCGTACAGCACCCGGGCATGAGGGAGCCAGACCACAATGCTGTCCCGGGTGTGGCCACCGCCAGGAAAAAACAGCTCGAAGCGCAGACCGCCGTGCGTGACCACGTGCCGCCTGCGGAACAGCAGCGTGGGTCGCGGGAGCCCCGTTGCTACGGCGCGTTTCGCGGTGTCCCAAAGACTGTGGACCGGGATGCGATGGTCGAGCAGAGCTTGGATACCGCCCATCCGATCATGGTGCGCGTGGGTGACGATGGCGAGACGCACAGGTTTCTCAAGCGAGTCAGCAGCCCACCGCAGCAAGCGCTTGGTTTGCGAGATAGTCCATGGCGTGTCCAGGAGCACCGCGCCGTCTGCGGTGACCACAAGCAACCCGTTGGATGGCACCCGCCCCCAGGGTTTAACAACCATTGTGGACCGGTGAATCCAGACTTTGTCGGTGAGCTTCCTCAGCTCCAGATCGGGCCGCAGCACGAGCCGGACGGGAAGCTTGAGAGCTGGTGCCAGATGGCGCGGATGACACGCCACAACGGCAAACAGCGAGAGCAACAGTAGGACTTGGACCGAAACGTGGTTACACATGTCACTTCACGATGTATCTGTCGAAGGTGTTGGCAAACATCTACTTCATTCGAGCACGGGTACATTTTGGGAGACGGATCCGGGCGTCACATCCGGCTGGCCCCTGAGAGGTCAACGAAGCAATATGGAGAGCAGAAACGTACCGAAGGGAGTGGCCATGGCCAGGCCAGCGGCGGCAGCCACTGTGTAGCTGGCTCCCAGCACTGGTCCGACCCTGAACAGGTCGAGCCACTCCCTCGCCAATGAGCGCATCTCGGCCTCGTAGGCTCCTATAATCCAGAGCTCCATCCGCTCGACATCCTCTGGAGTGGGGTCGAGCTGTCGGAACGCTTCTTCCAAACAGCGGTCTTCGTTGGACGGTGCCGTCATGGGGCGCTCTCCACGATGCGGGTAGGAGGTTGAGGATCTCCGGTGGCCCGAGCCAGTCGTCGCAACAGCAGTCCGCGCTGGCGTTGACAGACCTTGCGGACGGAAGCGGGCTGCTCGCCGACGATGCGACCGATCTCCGATGAGTTGAGCTCGGAGCCATAGCGGAGCAATATGATCTTGCGATCCCGATCACTTAGCTCGTCCAGGGCTTTTAGCAGCGCGGTGCCGAGGCGTTGGCGATCCAGGTTTTCTGCGAGGGAGTCGGCGTTCTCCGTGCCCGCGGTCTCCTTGAGGGCTGCAGCCTGAGCTGGCGTGAGCGGCGTCCAGCGCCTATTTCGTCGGGCCTGCTTGCGGGCGGTGTTGAGGGCTATTGTCATCAGCCAGGCCACGAACCGCTTGCTCGGTCGCCGGTGGTACCTGCCGAGGTTTCCCAGGGCTTGCACAAAGGTGTCCTGGACCACGTCTTCTGCATCAGCGTAGCTGTGTGTGAGTGGGCGCACCGCCCGGTACACTCGCTGAATGAACATCCGGCAGAGGCGGTGAGCGGCGAGGGTGTCACCTTCCCGCGCTGCGGCCACCAGTCGCTGCACTAGCTCCTCGTCGGGAGCATCTTTCAAAGATCCAGTGATCAGGTTGAGGACCACGACGTACATGGGATCAGGCCACGCGCTGGTTGTAAATGAACCCGAGAGTCCACACCGAGGATCGAAATGTGCCGACTGCGCCGATCAGCAAGGCCACAAAGGGTAGTGCCATGAGCAAGCCCGTGACGATTGCCGGAATTACGCCACCCACGAGATATGCCAGCCCCGCGACGAGGGCCACGGGAGCGACCGCGACAACGACAGCCGCGCCACCGCAGATATAGCCCACCAAGGAGAGCAGGGCCAGCTTGATGGAAAGCGCGATACGTCCGTGCAGAAAGCGTTGTGCGTGACGAGCGGCGTCGATGGTGCTTCTGTCCTCCAACACAGCGAAGCGCAACGCGTACTGGTAGATGAAGTACACTGACAGTAGCCACGGTAACCCCACCAGGACGAGCGGTACGGTCAAGGCGACGCCAAGCCAGGTGGGTAACACCGACAGATGTGTGAGGCTCAGGGGCACAGCGAGGACGGCCACGCTCAGCCCAGCCACCAGCGCGAGAAGGAGCTTTAGGGCGATGACCTTGAAGAAATGGCGCCTGGAGTGGCAGAGGCCTCGACCTATTCCCAGGCGCTCTCCCTTCTCCCCATCGGCCACACCCTCGATGAGCGCAGCCTCGCTAATGATGTGGAGAGTCAGCAAGAGCAGCCCCACGAGAACGGCCACGGCCAATACCAACCACACCCAGAAAGGCACTGCCTCCACGCCGCCCGGGTAGCTCATGCTGCGGCTCTGTGAGCCGCCACCAGTGTTGCTCCCGGCCGCGACAAAGAAGCCGAAGAACCAGAGATACTTGTTGAGCCACAGGGTCCTCAGGCTGCGTTTGGCGATGTCGATGATCTGATCCATGATTGCACTCCAATTCTACCAGGCCCACCACACGATGCGGGGCGTGTTTGCGTTCTCTATGGGGAGGAACCCCTGAGGCGTCCCAGGTGTGACGAAAAAGTTCAGGCGCAGGGCCTGGGGAGGGTCTCCCGCTGGGGAGCGTGCACAGACGTGGCTGCCCCGACCTGTGCTTAAAAGATCGGGAGATCGGGAGATGGGGGGCCTGGAGGCTCAGGACGTGGTACTATTTTGGTGGAGGCCATCGCCTTGTCTCGCAGCAACTGGTTCGAGATCTCCAACGAAGGCTGGCGGCGCATGAACGCCGGGCGGCCCCTTTCGTCGCTCTTGAAAGAGGGGATCCAGAACTCCTTCGACGAGGATGTCTCCGAGGTGTCGCTGCAGGTTGGGCCCCAGGAGATCGTCATTGAAGACGACGCACCCAGCGGCTTTGCCCACGAGAAGCTCGTGTACACGGTCTTTTTGACCGCCAAGGACGACTCGCCCACCAAGCGGGGCCGCAAGGGCAGAGGGCTGAAGGAGCTCATCAGCGCCATGGACTCCGCCTCCGTGGAGACCATCGGATCGACCATCCACTTCGATGAGCGGGGCCGGATGGTGGTGGACAATGGCCGTAGGCGCGGGACCCGCATTGTCCTCCGTCGGCGAACCCCCCCCGCGGAGGTGGACTCCACCCTCCAGGATCTTTCTCTTATCATCCCTCCCAAGGGAGTAACTCTGCGGATAAACCAGCGTCGCGTGAAGCCTCCGCGGCTGCACCTGATCCTCTGGGACTGCCTCCTGGAGACCGTGGTCATTCGTCGTGGGGTGGAGCGGATCCTCGAGCGGACCACCAGGGTGGAGCTGTTTCACCCACGGCGAGGGGAGACCCCGCACCTTTTCGAGATGGGCATCCCGGTGGAGGAGCTGAACGTGCCCTGGCACGTGGACGTTCAGCAGAGGCTGCCCCTGGCGGATCACCGGGAGAGTGTCTCGGACCACTACAAGATGATACTCAAGTCGCTGCTGTTGGAGAGCCTCATCGGACAGTGGCTGGACCGCAAGGCCCTGCGCGCAGAGTGGGTGGACGAGGTCCTGGGCCGCCAGATGGTGAGCGACCGCGCCCTGGAGCAGTACGTGGCCAGGGTCTTTCCCAGGGACGCCCTGCTCGGTGGAGCCGATCGGGTCAACGACCGGGCGCGGCAGCTCGGGGGCAACGTGGTGGATGCGGGGGCCATGCCAAGGGGAGTGTACGCAGCGCTGGTTCGCGTGATGGAGCCGGCCGAGGAGTACGTGCGCCGCCGGGAGCGGGAGTTTTGTGAGCGCCCTGCGAGCCCCACCCCTGATCAGCGCCGCTTCGGGTGCTTCGTGCGCTGGCTGGGCGAGCGGCTCCTCGGCAGGAGGCTGGAGGTGGTGTTCGTGCGGAAGGAGCCCACCATGGACGGGCTGGTGGAGGACGCCTCCTTCGACGCCAGCGCGGGGGTGCTCAAGCTCAACGTCATCGGCAAGGTGGACTTTGCCAACCCCCTGTCGCCCACCACCCTCGGCATCGTGTTTCACGAGCTCGCACACAACTTTGTCACCGAGCACGATCATCGCTTCATTGAGCAGCTCCAGAGCCTGGCCGGTCGCGCCGCCGCCCTGCTGGCGGGGATGGACGCCGCCTCCATCTCCGGCATCCTCGAGGGGGACTGAGGGGGCGTTCTCCTGGCGCCTTCTCCACCGGTGGTGAAGGCGCGGTCCAGGCAGCCGCCGCTGTGCCATTGCCACCTGGCAATGCTCGGGAGCCCGCCTGGGTGAGGCCGCAGGTCAGAAGAAGATGCGGTCAGCGAAGGATTTTGGAATATACTCCTGTGGTCGCTTGAAGGAAGGACAACATGAGAGTCGTTGCCATCTTCACCCTTTGTACGAGCGTGGTCGGTCTGGCCGCTGTTTCGCTTCCCGGCTGCAGCCGCTCCACAAACGTCGGCTCCAGGACGAGGCAACGAAGCAGCGCAGCAGGAAAAGTTGCGGGCTCCATGAGCAGGGCTCGACCCGCGGCTCCCTCGCGCCCCAGACCCATCCCTCGCCCCACCCCCAGGGTCCAGGTGGGCAGCAATGTGCTGGCCGTGGCGGACGCCCCAGGGGTGAAGCCCATGACCTTTGCCGAGGCGAAGAAGCTGCCCTATGTGAAGGTGGATGTCCCGCAGGTGATGGCAATGGCAAAAAAGCACTGCAAGAACCACTGGTTCGGCCTGTATCTGCGCGGCAAGAAGCTGGGCTATGCACAGATGGGCTGCCGGGTGACCAGCCACAAGGGCAGGCCGGCACTGGAGCGGATCTCGCGCATGGTGATGCAGGCGAAGCTCTACACCACGGCGGTGAAGCTGGAGTCTCGATCACTGGTGCGCTACGACGCTGTCAGCGGCGAGCTGCTCTTGTACGACTACTCCATGACCGGTGCCCAGCAGCACAAGACCCTCAGGGTGGAGCGGCGGGCGGACGGGTGGCACCTTCGCCGCACCTACCGTGCGGGCAGCATCACCAAGCCCCCCGAGACAAAGCTCCTCAAGGAGGTCAGGTCCAACCTGTCCAACGGTGAGATCGCCGTCAGCGTCCTGCTGGTAGATGGAAAGCTGCGGCCCGGCGGACGGTACCGCTACGTGGACTTCGATCCGGAGGAGGCAAGGGACACCGACAGCGCGGCTCAGCTCCTCGGCAGCGCCACGCGCTCCTTGCGGGGGGTCAAGGTGCGGCTTTACAAGATGGAGATGATGGAGATGCGGCGGCGTCTCCGGGGCGTCACCGTGCTGGACGCCGAGGCCAACTGGCTCGATGGTCTGCTCCAGGGCACCATCCGCATCCGGCGGGAGGAGAAGGCCGTGGCCAAGAGGGTGGATCCCAGGGCTGGGGACTTTGGCCTGGGAGTGGTGATCAGGGCCAAGATGAAGGTGTCCGTTCCAAGGAAGGTCTCCCGACTCGAGCTACGGATGAGCGGTTTTCTCCCGGCGGCCATCTCCGAGAGCTCCCGGCAGAAGCTGCAGAAGGAGGGGCCGCGGCGGGCCGTCCTGACCATAACCAGGGAGTCTCTGGCCGACCTGCCAACCATGAGCCTGCCCGTTACAAACAGGAGCTACGCCAAGGAGCTCGAGGCGACCCACAACATCGAGGCAGCCCACAAGGAGATCAAGGCCCTGGCAAGGAAGGCCACCGGCGGGGAGAAGAACGCCCTGGCCGCGGCGAAGAAGATAACCAGCTTCGTGTTTGGCTACCTGCGAAAGAGCCTGTCTACCAACCTCGACTCCGCCCTGGCCATTGCCCGCGCCAGGGCAGGGGACTGCACCGAGCACGCCCGGCTCATGGTGGCCCTCTGCCGGGCAGTGGGGCTCCCGGCCCGGGAGGTGGGTGGCGTGACCTACGTGCCCGACCTGGGCGGCTTTGGCTACCACGCCTGGGTGGAGGTGTGGGTGGGTCGCTGGATCACCTGCGATCCCTCCTGGAACGAGGTGCCCGCAAACGCCACCCACATCATGATGGGTGGTCCCAACGACGTGCAGTGGATCGGCACCCTGGGCGCACTGAAGATAGATGTCCTGAAGGTTCAAAAGTGAGTCCAGCGGGCTAATGTGAGCGAGAGGCCCCATGTCCAGAGGCGACTCAAAAAAAGACGGCGGTCCCACCGACGAGCGGGGAGTGAGCGCTGGCACGTCGTCCGATCACAGGGCCGGCAGGGGGACGGCGCGGAGGTTGCCACAGGAGGCTGAAGGCCCGAGCCCGCAGGCGCTGGCCCCGTCTCCTTCGTTGGACGGGGAGCTGGACCCCGCTTCGCCAGCGACATCTGCTGGGCTGGACCATGTCCCCACGCGGCCGCTGCGTCGGCTGGACCTGTCGGAGCTGGGCGAGATGGATGGCCCAACTGGGGTGGAAGCGGATCTCGATGCCGCCTCGGTCTCCTCGGTTGCTCCGGGTCCCCTGGCAGGCTATGGCCAGACATCCATGGGGGTCTCTGAGTCTGCGAGCCCGGAGGATTGGCAGGACCCGCCGGAGCTGCCCGAGCCCCCGGTCTCCTTCGTGCCTCCAGAGATGACCCTGCCCCCGCGGCTCCCCGAAGAGATTGAGTCGGAGTCGGAGCTGGACGTGGACGTCTCTGCCCATCTGACCGGGGAGGCCGTGCTTGCGACCTCGGGTCAGGATGGTGCCCCCTCTGCCCTGGGCCTGCACACACCGGCCTTGCCAGAGATCACCCCCTCCTCCGACCCCCTCGCCCTGAAGCTTCGCCAGGGTCGAATCACCGAGGACCTGCAGGGGACAACCCGTCGGGGGTCTGGGGGTGGACGCGACTCCGAGTTCGGACCTGCGATCATCTCCAAGGTGGTGGACATGCACCCCTCGGTGATGCAGATGACTCCTCTGGCGGATGGGGGGCCGGGTGTGACCGACAGCGGCTGGACCGGGAGCGAGACTGAGAGCGAGACCGTTGCGAGGGACGCAGACTTTGTCACCGCCGTCTGGTCGGCACAGGATCTTGCCGGCCACCTGGAGCGGCCTCCCGAGCCATCTCCCTCGGAGCCCAAGGGCAGCTCTGGCTCCCCAGCCGTGCCAGAGGAGACCAGCGTAATTGGCGGTCGCTACCGGGTGCTGGAGCGCATCGGTGTCGGGGGCATGGCGCGCATCTTCAGGGTGCAGCACCTGGAGCTTGGCAAGCACTTTGCGTTGAAGATCATCCACACAGCCCTCTCAGAGGACACCAAGGTGCGGGAGATGTTCTACAGGGAGGCGCGGCTGGCCAGCTCCCTGGACCACCCCAACATCGTGCTGCTGACAGACTTTGGCGTGGACGAGGGCTTTGGCGCCTTCATTGTGATGGAGTACCTGAAGGGGGAGACCCTCCACGCCAGGCTGCGGCGAGAGGGCCGGCTGCACCCCAACGTGGCGTGCGAGGTCGCCCTGCAGGTGGGGGAGGCCCTCATGTTCATCCACGGGAGGGACGTGGTCCACTGCGACATCAAGTCCGAGAACGTGTTCCTGTGCAATCCGCCCGCTGAGGCCCGGCGTCGCACCATTGTCAAGCTCCTGGACTTTGGGCTCTCCCGCCAAGAGATTGGCTCCGGGAGGGTCTCTGTCTCCGAGGTGGGAGGGACCCCTGCCTACATGGCCCCCGAGCGTATCAACCGCCTCTCTCCACGGGCGAGCATGGACATCTACTCCCTTGGGGTCCTGTTTTACGAGATGCTCAGCGGCACGCTCCCATTCTCTGGCACAGTGGAGGACGTTCTCCTCGCCCAGCTCAACACCGAGCCCGAGCCTCTCTCCGCGCGGCTCGGAGATCCCCTGGACGACCGGCTGGAGGAGCTGGTGATGAAGGCCCTTCGCAAGGACCCCGCCCGGCGCCAGAGGGACATGGGGGCGTTCGTGTACGAGCTGCGCACGGTCATGGACATGCTGGGAATAGGGCGGCGGCGGGGCAGGCAGCCGGCCGAGCGGCTGCGAGGCACGGGCACCGCCGCCCGAGTCAAGGGCTGCGAGCTGCTGGTTGCAGACTGCCCGTTGCCGCTCTTTGTGGTGGATCCCCGGGGGACCATCACCCTGGCCAACAAGGCATTTGCCTCCTTTATCAACATGGAGATGGAGCGTGTGGCCGGCACCCCCCTCGTGGAGACCCGCCTGGGACGCGTCTGTCCCGAGATACTGGAGGACATCCAGCGCACGGTGGCCGAGAGAGCCCAGACCCAGCGCATCCTCTCGTTTCCCTGGCGCACCGCCAAGCAGGTGTCCATGATGGTCTGGTTGACACCACAGGTCGTCGACAGCAGGTTGGCGGCCGTCTTGGGAGTGATTCATCCATTCTCAACCTCCGAGAGGCACTGAGGGGTTGTGATGGGCTTGCGGAGCTAGGAAAAAACATGGCAGATGGCGCGGACCAAAGGCTCCTCCAGGGCCAGGTTGTGGCAGAGCGTTTTCGCATCGAGGGAATAATCGGCGAGGGCGGGATGGGCACCATCTACAGGGCTCGTCACGTGAAGCTGCCGCGCACCTTCGCGCTCAAGCTGTTGAAGCCGGAGCTGGCCCAGGACGCCGACTTTGTGGCTCGTTTCATGCGCGAGGCGGTGGCGGCCAGCCAGGTGATCCATCCGAACGTGGTGAACGTCACAGACTTTGGCCAGCTCCCCGACGGGAGCTACTACATCGCCATGGAGTACCTGGAGGGGGAGGGCCTCGACCGGCTCCTCGATCGGGAGGGCCCCATGGGTCTCGGCCGCGCTCTGGACATCCTCATTCAGCTCGCCGACGCGCTCGGCTACTGCCACGACCGGGAGATCGTGCACCGAGACCTGAAGACAGACAACATCATATTGTGCACCATCCACGGCCGACGGGACGTGGTGAAGCTCGTGGACTTCGGCATTGCTCGGATGCTGGGGCCGGATCTGGCGCAGTGGCGCATCACCCAGGGCGGGGTTATCTTCGGCACGCCGGAGTACCTCTCTCCAGAGCGCGCCCTGGACGCAGAGGTGGACGGTCGGTCGGACATCTACTCCCTCGGGGTCATAGCCTTCGAGCTGGTCACCGGCGAGCCCCCGTTTTCGGGCAAGTACACGCAGATCCTGAAGGCGCACATCTCCGAGGCGCCCCCGCCCCCCTCTGCCCGCGCCTCTCAGCCTCTGCCCCAGGCCTTCGACGCTTTGGTTCTCAGGTGCATGGCCAAGACCCCGCAGGCGCGCTATCAGACCTGCGAGGAGCTCCTGGGAGCCCTGCTCCGGGTGAGGGGCACCATGGCCGGTGGAGCCGATCCAGGAGCCGGCGCCCCTCCCGGAGCTGGCGCTGGCCAGGGATCTGTCGTTGTGGGGGGTGCGGCGCCCTGGCGTCCCTCCACCAGCGGCTCCTGGCGCGCCCTGGCGGTGCATCGCTCCTCCCTTCCTCCTCCCTCCTCCTCCCTGGCGTCCCCGCCTGAGTCTGCTGCGCTCGGAGCTCTCGGAGAGGCGGTGCACATGTCCATGGAGGCGGCGGCGATCCGGGCGGCCTTGCGAAACACGCTCAAGGAGCTGGCCTACGGCCTGGAGAATGCGGGTGCCCAGGGCTCGGCCCTCTCCGCTCAGCTCGAGCAGGTGCTCCGAGCTGAGCAAAAGCACAAGGCTCTCGCACAGGAGATCGCCGATCTCGCCGATCAGGTCGTGGAGATCCGCCTGGAGACCGACGAGTACCTGGCCAGCTTGCGGCAGATTCACCTGGACATCGAGACGGTGGCGGCCCAGGACGACCCGTCGGCCAGCCAGTACGCGCCCGCGCTGGACGCCCTGGATGGTCACATGATGCTGCTACAGCGAGAGCGCGACAGCCGCAGCGCGGCCATCAAGGGGGAGAGGCGACGCATGAACGACTCCAGGGCGGAGCTGGACACGGAGCTGGCGCGACTGTACTTCGCCCTCTACGCTGGAGTGATGACTCAGCGGGGCACTGATGCTGCCACCACACAGCCCATGGAGAGGCTGTACGGGCGGCTGGACCAGCTCCAGGCCCGCCTGGCGGACACCTGGAGCCAGATCCCCTGAGGACAGATCCCCGGTGCCGGGCTCGCCCCGGTGCCGGGCTTGCCCCGGTGCCGGGCTCGCCCCGGTGCCGGGCTCGCTCACCATGGGCGCGGCTCTCGGGTTGTGTGTTGGTTGCAGCAGCTCGGCGCCGGGGCAGGGAGCAGAGGATCTCGGGGGGGGTTACTGGTCCGCCTCAAAGGAGCCCCCTTCGGCTGGATCCTCCTGTGTGGGCAGGGCGGCAGCCACCATCTCCGCGATGTCCATGACCTGGATCTCCTCATCTTTGTCAAAGGCCTTGAGCCCATCAGTGATCATGGTCGTGCAGAAGGGGCAGTTCAGGGCGACCACCCCACCCGAGGCTGGGAGGGTGTCGATTATCTCCTTTGCGCGGTTTTCGTTTACCCGAGGGGACTCCTCCTCCATCCAGAACCTTCCCCCACCGGCGCCGCAGCAGAAGGCGTGTCGGCCCCGCCGATCCAGCTCCACCACCTGGGTGCCCGGAACGGAGTGAAGGACATCCCGGGGCTCGTCGTAGATCTTGTTCCAGCGCCCGAGGTAGCAGGAGTCGTGGTAGGTGACCACCTGCGACTGGCCTCCCTTGGGCAGAACCAGGCGCCCGTCCTCCAGTAGCTGGGCGATGAGCTCGGAGTGGTGCAAGACCTCG
>JAJRWW010000291.1 GCA_024276595.1 Myxococcota bacterium | reverse complement strand
CTCATCGGGCCACCCGAGGGTGGAGAGGGGCCAGAGCTGGGAGGAGAACCAGGTGTCCAGCACGTCTGGATCCTGCACCAGCTTCTCCCCGCCGCACCGGGGGCATCGGGTGGGCGTGTCGTCTGGCTCAAAGGTGTCCGGGACGATGGGCTCGGCCTCGGACGGGATGGGCAGGGGCTCGCCGTCGGGCCCCAGCTCGATGCCCGGGTGGCACTCGATGCAGTACCAGATTGGGATGCGGTGTCCCCACCAGATCTGGCGGGAGATGCACCAGTCGGGGGTGGAGTCCAGCCAGCGCAGGTAGTCGTCTCCCCGCCGCTCGGGAAAGAAGCGCACCTGATGATCGTCCACAAAGCACTTGCGGGCCAGGTCCACCAGGGACTCCATGCGCACGAACCACTGGTCCGAAAGGTAGGGCTCCACCACGGTGCCAGACCGGTAGCAGTGGGCCACCGAGTGGGTGAGGGGCTCGATCTTGCCCAGCAGGCCCAGGGCCCCCAGGTCCGCGACGATCTTCTCCCGGGCCTCGGTGGTGGCCTTGAGCCCCGCGTACTTGCCGGCGTTGCCGTTCAAGGTGCCGTCGGGGTTGAGGATGTTTATCAGCGGGAGCCCGTGGCGCTTCCCGCACTCGTGGTCGTAAAAGTCGTGGGCCGGCGTCACCTTCACCGCGCCGGTGCCCTTCTCCGGGTCGGGCAGGATATCGTCGGCGATGATGGGTATCTCCCGGTCCGCCAGGGGCAGGAGCACGCTCTTGCCCACCAGGTCCCGGTAGCGCTCGTCCGACGGGTGCACCGCCACGGCCGTGTCCCCAAGCATTGTCTCGGGCCTGGTGGTGGAGACCGTGATGTATCGGTCGGGCTCTCCTGCGACCGGGTACCGCAGATCCCAAAAGAAGGTGTCCACCTCGGCGTACTCCAGCTCGTCGTTGGAGAGGGCAGTCTGGACTCCCACCGACGAGTTGATGAGCCGCTTCCCGCGGTAGATGAGCCCCTCCCGGAAGAAGTCCAAAAACACCGCTCGCACCGCCCTGGAGAGCGCCGGGCTCATGGTGAAGTTGGTGCGCTCCCAGTCGCAGGAGGCGCCCATGCGCCTGAGCTGCCCCAGGATGCGCTCCATGTACTCGTCCTTCCAGCTCCAGATGACCTCCAGGAGCTTCTCCCTGCCCAGGTCGTGTCGGGTCTTGCCCTCCTCCTCGAACAGCCTCCGCTCCACCACCGACTGGGTGGCGATCCCCGCGTGGTCGCAGCCGGGCAGCCAGAGGGTCTCGTAGCCCTGCATCCGGCGGAAGCGCGTCACCGCGTCCTGTATGGAGTTGTTCAGGGCGTGGCCCAGGTGCAGCAGCCCGGTGACGTTGGGCAGGGGGATCATGATCGTGTGCGGCTTCTTGTCCTCGTTGGGCTCTGCGTGGAAGAGGCGGTTTTCATCCCACCAGCGGTACCAGGCCTCCTCGATGAGGGCAGGATCGTACTGCTTGGAGTCCGCTGGGTCGGGGCGTCGGGTGAGCTTTCTGTCGGTCGTGGTCATGGTCGTGGTCCAGGTCTTATTCCGGAGCCGAGCCCTCGGGAGGCCCAGCCATAGCCGAGCTATGTAACCCCGACGGCCGTGCCTTGCAATAGCAGACTTGTGTCCGGAGCAGACTTGCTTCCCACAGGCTCCACCTGGCCAAAGACCCCACCGACGCAACCGATCCACGGGCCCACGGATAACGACGGATGAGACCCGCGCGGTTTTTGGCGGAGGCCGGCGCGCCCCGGCCCGAGCACGCCCACGGACGAGCCCGAAAGGAGATGAAGGATGCAGCTCGCAACAAGCAGCGCCGAGCAGGCGGCGCAGACGCCGGTGTGGGAGATCTACTCCGAGCTCTGTGGAAATCGGCTCTTTCGCAGCCGGGTGGGATGGCAGGACCACGGGCTGGTGGTGCGCTACCTGGTGAGATCGCCTTCGCCCCTGGAGGCAGCCCTTGTGCTGCGCCGGCTGGTTGGCCACCCGCTTTTCGAAAAAGCCAGCCGCCAGGGCAGGCGGAACTGTCTCGCAGAGCCCGAGCGGGCCACGAGGCTCCTCGCCCATGGCGCCCTCCCCGCGCCCCGGGTAGCTCGGGAGCAGGCGGAGGACCTCTCCCGGCGGCACCTGGCCTCCCTGGACGTCAGGGGTCGCACGATGGTGAAGCGGTGGGCGCTCCAACGGCTGGAGACGGTGCGCCGAGGCTTTTTCGAGCCCAGGAGGGGATCCAGGCGAGACGCCTGGTGGGGGGAGCGGCTGGCCCGGGCCGGTGGAGGGGACTGGTTCCAGCGCTGCCTGGGCACCATGAGCCTGGGCGCCATCCAGGCGGTGTGCCGAGGCGACCTCGCGGTTCTGGGCAGAGGTCGGTGAAGGGCCGGCGAAAGATCCATCCATGATCGCTGTCACCCGTGGCGTCCGGAGCCCCGAGGGCGTAGACTTGGCCGATGTGCTCGCGCCACCACCTGTACGTCACCGTACCCCTCGGCATGGCCGGGCTGCTGCTGGACGAGCTCGAGGGCATGGGCCTGGAGGGTCTCTCGCCGGATCGCGCCGGGGTGGGATTTCGGGGCACCCTGGAGCAGGCCTACCGGGTCTGCCTCTGGTCCCGGCTGGCCAGCCGGGTGCTGCTCTGCCTCGCGCGCTTTCCCGCGCCGGACGCCGACGCCCTCTACGCCGGGGTGCAGGGGATCCGCTGGTCGGAGCACCTGGGACCGGACAACACCATGGCAGTGCACGCCACGGGACGCAACGCCGCCCTCCGCCACACCGGCTTCGCCGCCCGTCGGGTCAAGGACGCCGTGGTGGACCAGCTCCGCCAGGAGCTGGGTCGCCGCCCCTCGGTGGACCTGCGCTCACCGGACCTGTCGCTGCACCTGCATCTTTCGGGCACCTGGGCGGAGCTGAGCCTGGACCTGGCGGGCACCGCCCTGAGCCGTCGGGGATACAGGCCCCGGGGCGTGCCAGCCCCTTTGAAGGAGAACCTCGCGGCGGCCCTGCTGCTGCTCGCCGGGTGGCCCGAGATGGTTTCAGAGCGCGGGGGGCTGGTGGATCCCATGTGCGGCAGCGGCACTCTCCCCATCGAGGCGGCCTGGATGGCCCTGGACCGGGCGCCGGGCCTGGACCGGGCGCGCTTCGGCTTTCACGGCTGGCGGAGCCACGACGCGGCCGTCTGGGAGAGCCTCCTCGCCGAGGCCAAGGAGCGGCTGCACGCGGCGAGGGGCCGACTGGAGGCCGACGGCGGTCGCTCCCTGCGCGTGGTGGGTTACGACGCCGACCGCGGCGCCATCCGCGCCGCCTCCGAGGCGGTCCGAGCGGCGGGCCTGGAGGGGCTGGTGCACCTGGAGCGCAGGGAGCTGTCCTCGGTGGAGCCACCGCGGGTCTCTCACGGGCTGCTGGTCACCAACCCTCCATACGGGGAGCGGCTGGGAGAGGTGGGGGAGCTGCGGCTCCTGTACCGCGGTCTCGGGGGGCTGCTGAGCAGCCGCTTCGCCGGGTGGCGGGCCGCGGTGCTCACGGGCAGCGAGCAGCTCGCCGGCAGCATGGGCTTGTCCCCTGCCAGGCGGGACGTTCTCTACAACGGCGGCCTGCGGTGCGAGCTGCTCTGCTTCGACCTCTCACCAGGGCCTGCAGAGGGGGGCTGCCGGGGCTCTGCCACGGCGGCCGGAGAAGAGGTCACCCAGAGCCGCGACAGCGAAGGGAGCCCTGTGTCCGCCCCCCTCGGTCCCGGCGCCGAGGGCTTTGCCGGACGCCTCCGAAAGCGCGCCAGGCACCTGTCGCGTTGGGCCCGGCGAGCGGGCGTCCACTGCTACCGCCTCTACGACGCCGACCTGCCCGACTACGCCGCTGCCATCGACCGCTACGAGTGGTTCGTGCACGTGCAGGAGTACGCGCCTCCCAAGACGGTCGATCCCGCCCGCTCCGCCCAGCGCCTGGCGGACATGATGGCCCTGGTGCCCCAGGTCCTGGACGTGAGCCCCGGGCGAGTCTTCCTGAAGGTGCGCCAGCGTCAACGGGGTCGGGCCCAGTACGTCAGGCTGGGATCTGGCGGAGACTTCTACCCGGTGCGCGAGGGGGGCCACCGCTTCCTGGTGAACTTCACCGACTACCTGGACACCGGGCTGTTTTTGGACCACCGCCTGGTGCGGCGCCTGGTGGGGGAGCTGGCTCGGGGGAGGCGGTTTCTCAACCTCTTCGGCTACACGGGCACCGCCTCGGTTTACGCGGCCAAGGGGGGAGCCAGGTCCACGACCACGGTGGACCTATCGAACACCTACCTGGGCTGGACCCGGCGGAACTTTGCCCAAAATGGCCTGGATGAGCGGAGGCACGAGCTGGTGCGGGCCGACTGCATGACCTGGCTGCGAGGCCAGCGCCGGCGCTTCGACCTGATCCTGTTGGACCCACCCACCTTCTCCAACTCAAAGGGGCTCGACCGCCCCTTTGACGTGCAGCGAGACCACGTGGATCTCATCCGCCTGGCGGTCGGGTGCCTCGCCCCCGACGGAGTGCTGGTGTTTTCGAACAACTTCCGCAAGTTCAAGCTGGACCGGGAGAAGCTGGCGGATCTGCAGGTGCGGGACGTGACCGCGAGGACCATCGACGAGGACTTTCGCCGGAGCCGTAACGTCCACCGCTGCTACCTGATCGAGAGGCCCACCTGAGCGCCCCACCTGTCGGGCGCCCCGTGGCCACCGCGTGGACGAAATCCCCTCCGGGAGATCCCCTTGACCCTGGTGATGGGGCCGAAGTACCATCGGGCCGCAATTGAGGGTTGGGCAGAGTGCCCATCTTCGCACCAGGGGAGATCCAATGGCAGAGCTCAACACTGACATCCTGAAGGCCAAGCCCAGCTACTCTGGTGAGGGCATCTCGGTGCGGAGCCTCGAGGGCACCATTAGCAGCGCCAGGGCGCGGCAGAATGTGAAGGTGGGGGAGCTGTCGGAGCTCCGGAAGAAGAACGTGGAGCTGCAGGAGGCGTTGACCGAGGAGGTCAAGAAGCTGCGCAAGCTCTCCGACTACGTGAGCGGCAGCGGCGCCAAGGGCGGTTTTTGGTCCAACGTGAAGGAGATCGTGTCCTACATTCCCGGGCTGCGGCGCCTGTCCATCACCCGGCGCTCCATCGAGGAGCTGCTGCGCCAGCAGTACGAGATCAGCTCCCTTCGAGTGAAGGAGGCGGCCGAGTTCTCCGACCGGCTCAAGACCGCCCAGGCGGAGCTGTACGACGAGATCCAGCGGCTCAACGTCAAGATAGTCGAGGCTGCCCGCAACGAGGACACGGCGGCAACATTTCTGCTGCAGGTGCAGGCCTTGCGGGAGGAGCTGGAGGCCAACCTGGAGGCCCTGGAGCCGGGCAGCGCCGAGTCCCGGGAGGCCCAGGCGGACGTGGATCGCGCCCGCCAGATGCTGGCGGAGCACTCCACGGAGCTGCAGCTATACCACACCGCCGAGGAGCGGCTGGCGCGACTGAAAGAGAACACCCGGATGCTCGCCGAGACCATCGGCAATCTCTACAGCGACATCACCCAGTATGTGCACGCCGCCAGTGAGAAGCTCGACCTGGTGTCTGGCCAGATCCAGGCCATCGGCACCGCCGCTGACGCCTCTCTGGTTATGCTGGAGATGAAGAGGTCGTTGGATGTCCTCACCGAGTCCATGAACCAGACCACCCAGTTCGTCTCGGAGACGCAGATCTACTTCCGCACCAACCTGGACCAGCTCATAAAGGACCTTGAGGTGTTCGACGAGACCACCTCCGCCGTCATGGAGAAGAACCTGGCCCTCTCCCGGGAGATCGAAGAGAAGCGCATCGCCGCTGCCCTGGAGGTCGCCCTGGGCGCCAAGGAGGACCAAAAGGTCGCACAGGAGGGGTCCAGCTCGGCTCCCGGCGCCTAGCCAGGTCCCATGTCGTCCCGGCCAGCCAAGCCCTCCGGCAAGAGGACCATCCCGACGACAACCCTGTCGGGGGAGGTGGAGGCCGAGTACGTGCGCACCATGGTGCGCATCCTGCGGGAGGCCAGGCTGAACGCCCACTACCCGGATGGCGTCGCCCTGCGTGAGCACCTGGGCTGCATGGGCCCCGAAGCTCACCAGGGCCTCTACGCTGGTCTGGAGATCGATCGCCGATCGGGGTTGCCCACCTACAGGGAGTGGACCCGGGTGCAGACAGATGTCGCCCTGGCCGACCGGCTGCTTCGAGGCCTGGGCGACCCGATGGAGCTGGAGCGGCGCGCCAGGGAGGGGGAGCACCTGATCTTTGGCAAGAACCTGCTCAAGCACCGGTACTACTCGGCCATTCGAGGCAAGCGGCTCGTGCCCCTCGGGGAGATGAAGGTGGCCCTGCGCCGGGTGGATCCCGAGGGACACACGGCCTGGTTCACAGTGGTGCTGGACAAGCTGGGCTCCTCCGGGCTCTTCGTGCGGTTCACCGTGGACCTGGCGCAGACCGACTCGGTCTGGAATCGACCCCTGCTGCGGCTGGACGAGGACGCCGCCAGGCACACCGAGCCCCTGCGTAGCCTCGTCTTTCGCTTCGCCTCCCTGGACGCGGAGCTCACCTTTTTAAAGCTGGCGAGCCTCGACGGCATCGAGGTGGAGCGGGTGGTGAAGGGCACCGTGGGCCCCGTGCTCTTTGCAGGACAGGGGGGCAGTGGCCCCATGGGAGAGCTCATGGCAGAGCATGGGCGGGGGTTCGTCGCTGCCTTCCCCCTGGACATGGCGGCCTGCGACCTGGAGGAGGATCGTGACAACGATCCCCTGGCGGATCTCATGGCCCGGTCGCTCTCAGAAGAGGGCAGGGCCGAGTACGAGCAGACCCGCGAGAGGATGGGCTACCGGGTGTTCAAGGACCGGAAGTTCGTGGTGAGCGCCAACCTGGAGGAGCCCCTGAGGAGCCTCTGTGACAGGGCGTCCACCAGGAACATCATCAAGGTGGTGAAAGAGCACGACAGATGAGCAACGAAGGACTTACGGTCACGCTCCCGCCAGGAGGGTTCCAGCGCCGGGAGGCGGTGGAGGCCATTCGCGCCTCGGGGCTGCCCGGGGTGCTCGGGAGCATGTCCCGGGGCCCATTCGGCACCTCCTCCCGAGCCATGGCCGCCCTTGAGTCGCTGGTGGACGCCGTGGACCTGGGCCTTGGCGCCGCCGCAAAGCTGAGGGGCCTGATCCTGCGCGAGGAGGCCTCCCCGGGCAGCTTCGTCGTGCCAGAGCTCAAGCCCCACCAGGCGCGCTTCGTGGCCGCCTACCAGCTCGTGATAACCGCCGACGCCGTGGCCAGGAGGCTGGCCGAGCTGGCGGCCAGGCCCGAGGTGGAGGGGGCCATGGAGCTGGATGGGTTCGACGAGCTGCTGGACATGGGCGACGCGCCGGAGAGGCTCATGGCCCGGGTGCTGCGGCTGGCGGCGCGGTACCTGGAGCTGCACTCGCCGCCCGTGGACGCCTCCCGCCCCCTGGGCGAGCCCACGCCCCAGGAGGCCGCCACCCACGCGGCGACCACCCTCATGGCCTTCATGGTGCTGGTGCGACGCGCATCCATGCACCTGGCACGCACGGGCAGCCTCCGGCCCCTGTACGATGCGCTGGCCGCCCGACCCTGCCGGGTGGCAGGCCACGTCTATCGCGGCATGGAGCTCGCCGAGGAGGCCCAGTCCGCCGCCGGCCTGCTGCCGGTCACCCCCGACGACATAGTGGGCAACGAGGAGTACCTGAGGGCGGGGCTGCGCCTGGCCAGGGACGTGGCGTGCTACGACCTCCAGCAAGGCAGAAACCCCAAGCGGATCAACCCAGTGCTCTTCGGCCTCGGCCAGCCCGGGTGCGGCAAGACGGTCACCGCCCACGCCATCGGGCGCTACTTTCTGAGCTACTGCGCCGAGCGTGGCGTCCCCGCCAGGTTTCAGGTGATCCGCCGCACGGACTGGGCATCGAGCTACCAGAACGCATCGGCAGCCAACCTGGTGCGCATCTTCCGCGAGGAGGTCTACGGCTTCGAGGGCGTGTGCGGGGTGTACTGGGCCGACATCGACACCGCCATCGCCTCCCGCTCCTCGGCGGGGTTGCGCATGGAGGAGAAGCAGAACCTGGGGGCGGTCTTCGGCATCTTCGACGGGACGCTCTTGCCCAAGGACGGCAAGTGGTTCCTCGTCTGTGACGCCAACACCATGAACATGGACGAGGCCGCCACCAGCCGCATCGCCCAGAACCCCTTCACCGTGGAGGGGCCCACAGAGGTGGGCCACCACGTGCGCCTCATGCGGGACCTGATGCTTGCGGACCTGGCAGCCTTTCTACCGGACGGGCAGGATGCCTGGGAGCGCCTGGGCCAGGCAGCGGTGAGCCTTGGCCTGTCGGGGCGGGCCGTGGAGGCCGTGGCCGGCAATGTCCGGGCGCGGATCCAGGACTTCGAGTACCCGATGCGTTACTTCCGGGCCGACTCTGCCGAGCGGCAGGCCATCATCAAGGAGCTGTCGCACCCCGTGGGCGAGGAGGAGATCCTCCAGCTCATGCGCGACTGGTCCAGCTTCCACCGGGAGGCCGAGGAGCGCGCCAAGAGGGAGCAGTTCGAGTCGGAGGTGGAGAGCCTGGTGCGCCAGCTCAACGCCAGCCGCGCCGCGGCCCGGCGGGCGGTGGAGCCCGCGCCGTCCTCCACCTCGCCGCGGGAAGACCCCGGAGCACCTCCCACGGTGCCTGCGCGCCCCCGTCCGGGGGATCCCTAGGGAGGGCTGCCTTGTGAGCAGGTCACCCTCGAGCACCAACCTCACGGCGATCCATGCCGCCGTGCGGCGCATCCCCTACGGGACGGTGGCCACCTACGGCCAGGTGGCCGCCATGGCCGGCCTGCCCGGCCGCGCACGCCTGGTGGGGCACGCCCTGCGCCGGCTCCCATCCACATCGGACCCGGAGGGGGAGGTGCCGTGGCACCGCGTGGTGAACGCCGCCGGCGGCATCAGCCCTCGCTCCTCGACCGGAGCCGAGGAGCTCGAGCAGCGAAAGCGCCTGGAGGCGGAGGGGGTCACCTTCGACCAGAGGGGGAGAGCCCTGCTCTCACGCCACGGCTTGACGCCAGCGAGCCGCCGGCCCCGGTGAGCTCGGCTCCAGCCCGGACGGAGTCGCCCAGATCTTTTCCTGGGCAGCGATCTCTGCGCAACCTCCAACCCACACGCCCGATAACCCCCCACAGAACCGTGGAAACGGAGAGGCATCATGAGCTTTCGCGCACTGACAAGCTCGCTCCTGCTGGCAGCCCTCGTGCTTCCCCCTCAGACGGGGTGCGGGCCTTCGCGCGAGCGCACCTGGAGGCCAGAGCTGCTGGTGGCCCTGCCCCGCACGGAGGTGGTCGGCTGGGTCGGCGAGCACGAGAGGTGGTCTGGCGCCCTGCTTCCCCATGGCCCGCTCCTCCGGTCACCAGGGGTGCCTCGGACGGGGGGCTTCTCCAGGAGGGGCTGGGCGCCATGCACCGACTGGAGTGAGGCGCGAGGCGGCCCCCTCCGCAGGGCCTACTCCAATTGCCAGGGGCTGCGGAGCTCTCCGCAAGTGCGCTGGAGCTTTCGGAGCGGGGCTCCGGTGGTGTCTCCACCGCTCGTCATGGGGCGCCTCGTGTTTGCCGCCAACAGGGCCGGCAGGGTCTTCGCGCTCCACCGCGCCTCGGGTCTCCCTCGCTGGTCCCGCCATCTGGGGAGCCCGGTGCTGCCCCTGGCCCTGGCCAGGAGCGAGCTGTACGTGGTCACCCGCTACAGGCGGCTGCTGTGCCTGGACGCCGGCTCCGGGAGGATCCGCTGGGCTCAGCGCTGGAGACGCCCCTTTGTGGGCGGGCCAATGGTGGAGGGTGTCCAGGTGCTCGTGGCCACCGACGACGGGCTGCTCACCGCCCTGG
>JAJRWW010000290.1 GCA_024276595.1 Myxococcota bacterium | reverse complement strand
GTGTCGCCAGGGGCGGCCGCGGCCTCGGGGGCGGCCTCGGCCTCGGGGGCGGCCTCGGCCTCGGGGGCGGCCTCGGCCTCGGGGGCGGCCTCGGCCTCGGGGGCGGCCTCGGCCTCGGGGGCGGCCTCGGCCTCGGGGGCGGCCTCTGGCGTGATGTCAGCCAGCTTGGCCTTGAACACGTCGCCCAGGGTTGCCTGGGCGGTCTTGGTGCCACCCTTGAAGCCCTGCACCTCTGCCATCTCCTCGGCTCGCTGGGCGGCCTTGATGGAGAGCCCCAGCCTGCGGTCGTGGGGATCCACGGCGATTATCTCCGCCTTGATCTTCTGGCCAGCCGAGAAAAGCAGCTTCGGATCCTCGACCCGCTCCTCGCTGATCTCCGACACGTGGACCAGCCCATCGACCCCCTTCTCCAGCTCCACGAGCAACCCGAAGTCCATGACCTTGATGATCTCCACGTCCAAGATCTTGCCCACGGGGTAGTCCATGGGGATGCGGTTCCAGGGGTCGTCCACCGTCTGCTTGATGCCCAGGCTGATCTTGGGCTTGTCCTGGTCGAACTCGATGTTGAGCACCACCGCATCCACCTCGTCACCCTTTTGGTACAGCTCCGAAGGGTGGCGCACCCGGTGAGTCCAGCTCAGGTCCGATATGTGAACCAGCCCGTCGATGCCATCCTCTATCTCCACGAAGACACCGAAGTCCGCGATGTTGCGGATCCGCCCGTGCACCATGGTGCCCATGGGGTACTTCTCCCGCAGGGCGTCATAGGGGTTGGGCTCGAGCTGCTTCATGCCCAGGCTGATGCGGTTGCTCCTCGCGTCTATGTCCAGCACCACCGCCTCGAGGGTGTCGCCCACGGCGACAACCTTGGAGGGGTGCTTCACCCGGCGGGTCCAGCTCATCTCGGAGACGTGAATGAGCCCCTCGATCCCCTCCTCCAGCTCCACGAAGGCGCCGTAGTCCTTGAGGCTCACCACCTTGCCCTTCACAACGGTGCCGGGCACATAGCGATCCTCGGCGTGGGTCCAGGGATCTTCGGAGATCTGCTTCAGGCCCAGGCTCACCCGCTCGGTCTCCGGGTTGTACTTGAGCACCATCACCCGGACCTGGTCGCCAACCTGGAACAGCTCGGAGGGGTGGTTCACCCGGCCCCAGGACATGTCCGTAATGTGCAACAGCCCGTCGATGCCGCCCAGGTCGATGAAGGCGCCGTACTCGGTGAGGTTCTTGACGATCCCCTCGACGATCTGGCCCTCCTTCAGCTTCTCGAGGGTGTTGGCCTTCAGCTCGGCTCGCTCCCTCTCGAGCAGAACGCGACGGCTGAGCACTATGTTGCCGCGCTTTTTGTTGAACTTGATGACCTTGAACTTGAAGAGCTTTCCGATGAAGGCGTCCAGGTTCCGCACGGGGCGCAGATCCACCTGGCTCCCGGGCAAGAAGGCCTTCACCCCACCGCGGATCGTCACCGACAGGCCGCCCTTCACGCGCTGGGTGATGGTGCCCTCGATGAGCTCATCCCGCTCGCAGGCGGCGCTAATCTCGTCCCAGACCTTCAGGCGGTCGGCCTTCTCCTTCGAGAGGACGACGAGGCCGTCCTGATCCTCGCGGCTGACGAGGAGCACGTCTATCTCGTCGCCGGGGTTGACCGCTGTCTGGCCGTCGGGGCCCATGAACTCGTGGATGGGGATCTCACCCTCGGACTTGTACCCGATGTCGACGACGACAATCTCCTTGCCGACCTGGATCACCTTGCCGGGAACGATATCCCCCTCGTTGAAGCTCTTGGACAAGCTCTCCTCGAAGAGCTTGGCAAATGTGTCGTCGCCCTGGCTGGCCGACGAGCCGTTGGTGGTTGAAAGTTCCGAATCCATGCTAACTTGTGCCTCCTGTTGGACTCCCGACTGAATCGATGCCCGATTTGCTTTTAATTTCCGTGTATTGGGGCGCGATGGGGCCGAGGTGATGCGCAAGATATTCGGGATCTTGCTGAAAGTCAACCGGAAAAGCTACCCCTCCCCTCGCTGCCCTCCAATGCGTCGCTTCAGATCCGCGATCCTCTCCTCCAGATCCTCTATCTCCAGGAGCTGGTGCGGGCGAATGGAGTGCGCCGGCAGGGCAGCCTCCCGGTCGGCCAGCTCCGCCTCCAGCTCACGCAGCTCCCTCGCGAGGGCTCCCCCTTCGGGCTGCTGGTCGTGGTCGCCCCGAACCTCGCCTTCGGGCTTTCGCCCCGACAGGTCGCAGACGTCGCCCGAGGTCGATCTCTGCTCAGAATCTGATCCCACAGGCTCTGTCATCTCGTTACCTTCGAAGAGCGCGCTCCGCACAACAGCAGCCATGTGCTCGACCACCTGGTCGATGTCAAGGCTCGTCGAGTCAATCACCTGGGCGTCGGGAGCCTGCCGGAGGGGCGACTCCTCCCTCCGCATGTCCACCTCATCCCGGCGACGCTGGTCCCTGAGCACCTCCTCGAAGGTCTGCGCCTTGCCAGCCGCCAGCAGCTCCTCGTGGCGGCGACGGGCCCGAACCTCGTCGCTGGCCGTCAGGTAGAACTTCACCACCGCGCCTGGAAAGACCACTGTTCCCATGTCCCTGCCCTCTGCCACCACCAGCCCCCTGGCACCCAGCTCCCGCTGGAGCGAAAGCAGCGATGCCCGCACCTGGGCGTGCTGCGACACCTGCGATGCCCCGAGGGTGACCTCGGGTGTGCGTATGTCGAGGGTCACATCGCGCGCTCCCAACAGCACCCTCTGACCACCATCGCCCCCGGCGACGGGCGCAAACCTCAGGTCCAGGCCCGCGGCCAGCTCCCCCAGGGCGGCGCCGTCCTCCAAGGAGACCCCTCGCTCCATGGCCACGAGCGCCAGCGCCCGGTAGATGGCCCCTGTGTCCAGGCGCACGCCCCCCAGACGGCTGGCGAGACGGCGGGCCACGGTGGACTTCCCCGCGCCCGCGGGGCCATCCACGGCGATCACTGCGCACCCAGGACCGCCTGGCCTCCTTGCTCGAGTCATGCCCAATGCATATTCTCGCCAAGGCCGCCACGTCAAGGCTTGCGTGAGGTCGCTCCGAAAACGTGAAGAAGGTCCACAGGAGCCATCTCATGTATTTTTCAGCCCGGCGCTCCAGGACCACGGCCCCCAGACTCACCCCATGTCGACGCTGCGCCCTTTCGGGTGTATCTTCCGGGATGATGGAGCCCAACACCAGCAAGCTGCCACGGCTGCCCAACCTCATGGGGATCCTGGTGGCCGCCGCCCTGGGGCTTAACGCCTGGGCGACCCTCTTGCTGGTGCCAGTGCTCCACTCCGCCTCGCTGGGCAAGGCACACCCGCCAAGGCACCTGTGGCTCCTCGCCCTCCCGCTGCCTCTGTTGCTGCTGGGGCTCATTCGCCTGTCTCGGCCGCTGCTGCTGGCGCTTTTCCCCATGTCCCTGGGAGTCCTGGTGGCCGTTTACCGTGGCCCCACGGGGAGGGGGCTCTTCACGGTCTGGACCTTCGGCGTGGCCGCCATTAGCCTGCTGGGGTACTTGCTGGGCTCCACAATCATCCTGGAGGTGCGGGCCAGGCGAGACGACGCTGTTGGCTCCCGTGCGCTGCCCCTCCCCCCCCTTTCACCGAAGTGGAAGCGGCGGCGGCGAGTCTACCTCATGCTGGCAGCCTTCGCCGCCATGATCCCGCTGGCGTTGATCTACACAATTGACTTCCACCCGGCCACTGCCCAGACCCTGCGCGCCGAGTACGGCACCGGGGCCGAGGAGATGCAGACCCTGTTCGTCGTGTGCGCCCTCGGGTTTTGGCTGTGGATCTTCTCGACCTTCTTCATGGCCCCCCTGGAGGAGCACCGCCGGGGCGACCTGGCTCTCCGGCGGGAGCTCGCCGCGCTGGACCAGCGCTCACGTCGGGCACGTCCCCGGCGGAGCTTCTACCTGGTGGTGGCTGCGGCCCTGGGCATGATGGGGCTTTTGCTCTGGATGCGACAGAGGTATGGTTGAGCTGATGAGGCGATACTTTTTCGAGATACTGGCACTGGTGCTGCTAGGCGGTAGCGTCGTCTTCTTTCACCAGACGGTGAGCTACCTGACCCGACGAGACTATATCGCCGGGCTCATCCTGATGCTCATCGGCCTGTCGGTGATGCGCGTGGGCAGTGAGATGGCTCGCCTGGCTCTCATCGACCGGCGATGACAGGGAGCAAAATGGCGGCGGGCAGGACAGTGACAGGGCTTTGGGCGCTGCTGCCCTTGCTGATCCTTCACGCCCAGGGGTGCAGGCGGGCCACCAAAAAGGACTGCCCGGTGTATCGCCAGGCGCGCAGGGTCGCCCCATGGCCAGGCGACGTGGTCGTGGCCAGGGTGAACGGCCGGCCCATCCTGGCCAGCGAGGTCCGTCACCGCGCCAGCCAGGGGGGCCTGACCGCTGCCGAGGCCGCCGAGCAGCTCATCGACGACGAGCTGGCGGTGCAGGAGGCTGAACGGCTGGGGCTGCACCAGGAGCCCGCGGTGGTGGAGGCCGGAAAGCGGGCCGCCATCTACAAGCTGCTGGCAGAGACTTTCGAAAAGAGCTACACGCCCGACTCGGTGCCTGACTCGGAGCTGCGCCGCATCTATGACCGCGAGAGCCCGCGCTGGTTCAAGCGACCGGAGCTCCGGCGCTTTGGGCACGCCTACCTGACCCGCCCCTGGTCCAAGCGCGGCCGCCGATGGTACCTGGACATGGAGAAAGACCGGGTCCTCAAGAGGATCATGCAAAACTTCCAGGAGCTGGTGGCAAGGAAGCGGCCACGATCTTGGGAGGCGTTCAGTGCCCTGGCGACCGACTTCGACCAGGGCAACCAGCACCTGGCGCTGGGCAAGGGTCTCCAGGCCCACAGGGACCTGAGGCGTCCCTTCGCAGACGCGCTCTTCGCCCTCGAGCACCCGGGGGACATCTCCGGGGTCATCGAGACGCGACCGTGGTACCACGTGGCCTATCTCATCGAGGTGATCCCCCGAAAGTCCATCAGCTTCCCCCAGGCCAAGGAGGAGATCCGCGCGAAGCTCTTCCCGCACGCGCAGAAGAAGGCCTTCACCCGCTGGGTGAAGCGTCTCGAGCGCCAGTGCACCATCCGAGCCCGGCCCGAGCACCTCCCCGTGGGGGAGAGCGCCACGGGCCCCGCCCCCGAGGGCACCAGGTAGCCTCGCCATGGCATCTTCTGCCTTTGCCGAGATTCTGGCGGAGCTGGTGGGGCAGATCCCGGGCGCCCTGGGCGCCATCTTCCTGGACTGGGATGGGGAGGCCGTGGACCAGTTCTCCCACATCCCCGTCATGGACATCTTGCTGGTGGGGGCCCATTGGGCCATCGTGCTGCGGCATGTGCAGGAGCTGCTCGAAAAGCACTCCTGGGGAGAGCCGGAGCTGCTGGTGCTCAACGGCCCCGACACAGACATTATAATCAAGCCCATCACCAGCGACTACGCCCTCGTGCTGGCCATGAAGTCCGGGCACCAGCTCGCGCGTGCCCTGTCGGCGGTGGACAAGGTCAGCGTCGAGATCAGGCAGGAGATGTGATCCCTCCAGGGCTCAGTCGTCGAGGCCCTCCTTGAGGAAGAGGCGGTGATACTCCTCGTCCGAAAGGTGCCTGCGCAGGAGCCCTCCCGCGAGCTCCACGAGGGCCGATATCTCCTCGTCGGACATGCGCCCCACCAGCACCTCCAGGAGATCGTCGTCGGTGAGCTTCTGCAGGTAGGCCATCAGGGAGCGCTCATCAGTGTCCCGATCCACCCCGAAGGCGATGAGACCCGTGTCAAAGCCGTTCACAAAGTCGTGCGAGTGCCTGGCCATGTCACCTCCAGGGAGAGCGCGAGCAGGGTCTCCATGTGACGGTCCGCCGGCCTCCGAGGCGCTCTGGGCGACCCTGGCGCAACCTCTCACGAGCCTGCGGAGCCAGAGGGCTTGCGGTCGCACCGGCTCTCCCGACGGCCACGTCGGCTCTCATGGCTCCATGCGTTCATCAACGGTCTGACGGGCTCTGGTGCAGAGCTCCTCCGCCCGGGCAGGCCAGTCGGCGAGAGCGCGCTCGGCCTCCTGCCGGGTCTCCCCTCGGGGCAGCTCCGGGAGATTGATCCGCACGTTGTAGGCCGCACCCACGAGCCCGGTGTGCAGAGCGAGGGCCGCCACCGCTGCGTCCGAGAGCGCGTTCACGCTCCCCTGGGCGGCGATTTCGGGCGCGCGCTCCAGCCCCTCGAGGCACAGGCGCATCACCTCCAGAGGCGCGCGCGTGGCCTCGGCGTACGCCTCGCCTATGGCCTCCCTTCGAGCTCCAGCCTCGGCCTCGCTGTCGCCAGCCATGCCGTAGGCTTGCATGACCCTGTCGAATGCCTCCGCGTCCCGGTCCACCAGCTCCTTCAGGCGGTCCCGCAGAGGCATGAGCGCCTCCACTCGCTCCCGCATGACAGCGTCCACCGCCTCGTACCCCTTCTTCCCAAGGGTGAGCCTGCAAACCATGAGCAGCAGCCCCGCCCCAAGGCT
>JAJRWW010000289.1 GCA_024276595.1 Myxococcota bacterium | reverse complement strand
TGTGGGTACCTGGGAGATCTGCAGACATGGGTCGCGGGGGACTTCGCACCAAACCCCAACCAGAGCCTCACCCAGGACAACCCCTCCTTCAACTACGGGGCGGGCTTCCTTTTTGGTGCCTACCTCCTGGAGCGCTACGGCGTGGACTTCTTGACCACCCTGGTGGACGAGCCAGCCGACGGCGTGGCCGGCGTGGAGAGTGCCTTGGCATCCGAGGGGTACACAGAGTCCTTCGGGGAGCTGCTGGCGGACTGGGCCCTGGCAAACTTCCTGGACGCTCCCACCGTGGTGGGGGGCACCTGGGGCTATGAGCAGTTTGTGGTGCCATCCATGGGGCACATCACCCGTACGGTCCCAACCTCCATCGCCACCATGACAGCCTCTCCCCACGCGGCTCGCTACTTTGTCTTCGAGCTCTCCGTTGGGGCCGGGTCGAGCCTGGAGCTGGACATCACCTCCGATGCCTGGGCCAACCTCGGGATCCGCTACGCGGTCTACCCGGCCGGGGATCGAAGCGGAGCCACGGTGGGCAGCTTTGTCATGACCGCAGCCAGCGACGTGCTTACCATCGGCAACGTGGGCGGCGCAGACGACAGGGTGGTGCTGGTAATGACCGAGCTTGGCGGGGTCAGCTCTGCCAGCTTCGAGATCGTCGCGTCCCACCCGTGACTGGCGCCCTCAGGCCGGCACGGCTCTGCACAGCCATCCAAGAGGCGCCCCCTGCCTCGCTCTGGAGGCTGTGCTAGATTCCCTCACATGCCCATTGTCCATGGACATCCGCGCGGAGGTTGCTCGGCGCTGCTCCTGCTGGCGCTGCTCACGCCGCTCGCACCGCTGGGTTGCAAGGACGAGGGATTGCTCGGCAAGCAAAAGGACCGCCTCACCGATGCGGGGGACTATATAACCCGGGTCCGGGGAGCCAAGGGCCGGCGGAACGTCCCGGTGCTCCTGGAGGCCGCTCGCCCCCTGGGCGGCGGCACCGTGGCCCGGCTGCTGGTGCAGCCGCTGGACAAGCGACTCCTGCGAGGCCGCTTCGTGAGGGTGCTCTACGTCTCCGATCCCGCGCAGGTGGCCGCGGTGCGCGGCGCGCTGCTGGCGGCCAGGTCGGCTCCCTTTCGCACCTGCGAGCCCACCTGGCGCCTGGATGTGCGCTACGGTCATTTCACTCACTTGGCCCGCCTCAACATCCCCTGCGAGCGGCTGGAGGTGGATGGCAAGTCCCTGGCCTACGACGGGCGCGTGGCAGAGGTGATCAGGGGGTTTGTCCGCAGGGCGGTGCGCCGGCCCACCCACAAGCTGCTGCGGGTTCGAGTGCCCGTAGAGCACGACCCGGCGCTGATCCTCAAGGCGCTCTCTGGCAGGGTGGTGGAGGCCTATCTGCCGGAGCGGCCCGTGCGGAGGGGGCCTCACCGAAAGGTGTTCTTCACCATTGCCAGGCGTGCTCCCAGCGATCCCCGACAGCTCGACGCCGCGGTGGCCGCCATCCGCAAGACTGCCCGCTCGAGCCTCAGCAGCTACGCCTACCAGCTCAAGGTGGGGCGCCACGAGGTTGTGGCGGTGCAGGGCCCTTCGGTGGTCTACGAGCGCTTCGGTGCGCGGGTGTTCGAGGCGAGGTACGCCATTGACGTGCTGTTCAAGCTGGGCACGCCCGACTACATGCTGGGTTTCTTGGGGCTGGGTGAGCACTTCTCGGTGGGCCACGTGGTGCGCCCGAAGGACTACCAGGTGGACGCCATCTTCAGGTACGACACCAGGGTCAGCCAGATGCGCAAGACCATCGCCCAGGTCGCGGTCAAGCCGCCGCTGGGGAGCTACTGAGTCGGGCGGGGAAGGAGCCGGAGCCGGAGCCCAGAGGGCTCAGAAGGAGATGACGAGCCCGGCGCCGCCGGGAGCAGGCGCGAGGAGCACCTGGCCGGGCCTGGCGCTGCTGGGCTGGCGCACTCGCTCCACGCCGCCCGAGGGACGCACCCGGACCAGGTACCAGACCAGGGTGGCCACCGCCACCACACCGGCGCCAATGAGCAGGCCGTCGGTGGCGCGTTGATAGCGGCGCCCTCGCTCGCCAGCGGCCATCCGCTCGTCCAGGGGCAGGTCCAGGTCGTCGAAGCGGCTTTGCTCCACCAGGGCCATGGCACCGGTCACGGCCGACGCCAGGAGGGCTGCTCCGGTAAGCGCGACCCCTGTCCAGAGCAGGGGCAGACCCTTCTTGGGCTTTCTGCGGGTACTCCAGATGACTCGCACCACCTTGGGTCGAGGTTTGTGCAGCGTGACCAGGCGGGTGACTCTCTGGCCCGGAAGCAGGCGCAGGTCCAGGGCGACGGTGACGAAGCCGGGCTTTTTTACCACTATCGAGTGAGCGCCGGGCATGAGCCGCATGGGGGTCGCCATGGGGGATATCCCCCGCAGACGGCCGTCCACGCTGACTCGCGCTCCATGGACCGAGATCCGCAGCCGGAGCAGGGCGATCTTGCGATAGAGCTCCCGGATGTTGTCTCGGGCCAGCTTGCGCAGGGCAAAAGAGATGTCTTCTGGCGCATCCTTGATGAAGCGCTCGTAGGCGCTGATGGCGCTCAGGTAGCGTCCAAGCTCCTTGTAGGTCTGCCCGATGTTGAACTGGATCTTGGGGCTCGGATAGATCTTGAAGGCGCGGGAGAAAAGATCCAGGGCCGCCACGTAGTCCCCTTCCCGGAGCCTGGCCACACCCTTTTTGACGAGCTTGCGAGCCTTTTGCCTCGCCCTGCGCAGTTTCCTCGAGCTGGTCCTCTTGGGAGCCCCGGGGGACGCCAGGCGGTGCTTTAGGCGGCCACTACTGCGGGCCGCTGCCTCCTGGGTTGACCCGGGGGCTGTGAGGGCGAGAAGAAGCGTCACGGCGACAGCTCGTTCAAATATCTGTAATTGCACGGATCCGTTTCATTCCAGGAGCGCCCGGCCCCGTGGTCTTGGGCCGCATGGGCTTCACCCGAGGCCTACGTCTGGGGCGAAACATGGGCCTCCTACTGGGCCGGGGACGCAGGTTGATGACGAGGGTCTGATCCCTTCTGGCAGAGAGCTCGATCTCCTGGGAGACGTAGCCATCCGCCTCCACCAGGAGTCGGTGGGTTCGAAGGGAGCGCTGCAAGAGGATCGGCCTGGAGGTGGTCACCGTCCCATCCACAGAGACCCTGGCGCCAGCCGGGTCCAGCCTCAAGGTGACCTGGACTGTGTCGGATGCGTGCCGCCTGGGCGGAGGGGCCACCATGGCCGTCGGTACCACAGGTGAGGTGGCCATGGTCGCCGTGGGCGCGGTGGGTGCCTTGTGATCATCTCCCTTGGGGCCTGGGCGGTGGAGCATGAGCGCCAGGCCCATGGCGGCCAGGAGCACGACGACAAGGCCGGCCCCGATGAGCCAGCGGCTCGTGGAACGGGATCGGGTGGTCCCGCCGGTCCAGGCCAGCGGCGTGGACCTGGCCGAAGGGTCCACGCCGTCTGAGGCCAGGGTGGGGTCCGTGGCCGCAGGAGAGGAGGTGCGGTCGGTGGCGACCCGGAGGGGAGGCAGCTCCCTGGTGGAGAGGGGCCGCTGGCCCACCAGCGCCGAGCGGAAGCTGGCGGCGTCCTGGAAGCGGTGGTCGGCCTCGTGGGCCAGCGCCTTGCGCACCACCCGCTCCAGGGGCTCGGGGATCTCGGGGTTCAGCTCGCGGGGCGAGGTGATCCTGCCGCTGGTGATCTGATAGAGGAGCTGGTTCAGATTCTCCGCGGCGAAGGGGCGCTCCCCTGTCAGGAGCTGGTAGAGGATGACCCCCACGGAGAAGAGGTCGGAGCGCTGGTCGATGTCACGCTCCCCGCGGGCCTGCTCCGGGGACATGTAGTAGGGGGTGCCCAGGATCAGCCCGGTGGAGGTGAGGTGCAGCTTGGCCTCCTCTCCGCCGGCGAACTTGGAGATGCCAAAGTCCAGGAGCTTCACGAAGTCGGGGTCGTCCCCACGCTGGATGAGGAAGATGTTCTCCGGCTTCAGGTCCCGGTGGATGATCCTTTGCTCGTGGGCCGCCTCGAGGGCGGCCAGCACCTGCTCCACGATGTGCACCGTGCGAGCCACGCCCACCTCGAACCTCTCCAGCAGCTCGGCCAGGTCGATTCCCTCCAGGTACTCCATGACCAGGAATGGGAGCCCGTCCCCGGTGGTGCCCATGTCGGTGATCTCCACGATGTTCTCGTGACCGATGGCGCTGGCGGCCCGGGCCTCGATCTCGAAGCGCTGGCTCACCTCCGCGTTGGCCGCCAGCTCCGGGAGAATGAACTTCATGGCCATCCTGCGCCCGATGCGCTCGTGCAGCACCTCGTAGACCGCTCCCATGCCGCCGGAGGCCACCCGCCGGATGATCCTGTACTTGTCGTCCACCAGGGTCCCCTCCTGGATCCGGCTGACGCTGATGGCCTTGCCCGTGGTCGGACAAAAGAGGGCGTCGGCGCTGTGGGCACCGGTGCAGTGGGGGCAGAGGGTCATGGACTACTATTATTGCCAGTTGAGGGTGTTCCGTCCAGTTGCAAGTCACCGGCGCCTGCGGCGAAGGCCGCGGTGCGAGGGGCGCGGCAACCCCCCGGCCTCGGTGCAGGGCCTTCATTGCCGTGGGAGCCCCTGGTGGTGGGCGGTGACCAATGGCGGCGCCTAAAGTGTCGCGAGACGCTGGCGCAGGGTGCCGGGGTGGGTCACTGGCCGGTCGCAGCGCTGGTCTGTGCACACGTAGGCCGTGGACTACTCGCGCTCGGCGAACCCGCGGTCTGGCGCGGCGCCCAGGTAGCCGTCGTTGATGCCCGGCAGCACCACCCCCTGGTCCACGTTCGGGCTCCCGGCGCCCAGGGAGAGGTCGCCGCCTTCCGGGTCCAGCAGCACGGGGTCGTGCTCTGCTCCGTGGCACTCCATCCCTGCGGCAGCGCAGAGGTCTGCCAGGGTGTCGTAGCGGACATCCTCCCACTTGACCAGCGGCGCGCCGCGGGTGGAGTGCCAGTTGTCGTAGTCGTAGTCGTGCCCTGTCATGCCCGTGCGCGTGGACTCGAAGGCGTAGCGCGTGGCGCTCACTATATTGTTGCGAAAGGTCACGTTGTGAGCCAGGCCAGAGTAGCCCATGCCGTTTTGGTCCGGCTCCCTGGTCCAGGCTGTGTTGTGGTAGACGAGCACAGGCCCGTCGCCGTCGTTGGACCACTTGAAGGAGGTGCCGGTGAAGGCGGCGAAGGTGTTGCGCAGGATCCACACGGGGCCGTGGGTGATGGGTGCCAGGGAGATGCCCACCAGGCCGCCCTCATAGGTGTTGCGCCAGAACCTGTGGTTGATGCAGGCGCCCTCTGGCTCGAACCCGTCGTCGCCTATGTGGTGGACGAAGTTGTCGTACACGTCCACGTCAAAGGCGATGGCCACGTTCTCCGGATCGCCCCAGCGGCCGGTGTAGATGCCGTTGAAGATGTCGTGGATGTCGTTGCGCCGCACTACTGCACCACGGGTGCCGCCCAGCACGATGGCGGAGCCCTCGTGGCTGGTTCCCTTCACGGCGTCCCATTCCCAGTCCGCCACGGGCGGATCGAAGATCTCGTTGTCCTCGATGCGGGCGTCGTCGCAGCTCCCCTCGCCTGTCCAGCGCACGACTATGCCGTCGGCCACGCCGTGGATGCTATTGCCCCGGACGACCGTGTGGCTGGCGTTGCGCACGTAGACGCCGCTGCCGTACTCGCCCTGGCCAAAAAACCGGATCTCGAAGCCTTCTATCCAGACCCAGTCGGCGCCCTGGAGCACGAAGCCGTGGTCGTGGCGCGGCACGTTCCAGGTGTGCCCTGCCGGGTCGCCCTGGCTGCGCACCCAGAGGACCGAGCCGTCCACCACCCACCCCTCGTCCATGGGCACGCCGTCGTCCCCCAGGCCGGCCAGCAGCCCGGCCATGTCGTTGTAGCGATAGAATCGCTGCCCGTCCCTGGCCAGGTAACCGCAGCCCTGGCCGATGTCAATGCTCCAGACGCCAGGCTCGGTGGGGTGGGGGATCCAGGCGCCAGTGAGGGTCTCGGAGCCGTCCAGCACGGCGCCTGCACCAGCGGCGATGACCTGGAGCCACTGGCCGGGCGTGCCCCCAGAGGAGAGGGTGACCTCCTCGCGGTAGAGGCCGTCGGCCACCAGCACCCTGTCTCCCGGGCCGGCCGAGTCCACCGCCTCCTGGATGGACTGGAAGGGCTCGGCAGCAGATCCGTCGCCCCCGGCCGGGGCGTTGACGTCCACGTGGAGGGTGCGCTGGGGAGCAAAGGTGAGCTCCTCGGGTTGCGTGGTGATCTCTCCGCAGGTGTCCACGCCAGCGCCGGTTACCCGCACCTCGTAGGGGGTGTCCGCCTGGAGCCAAAACAGGCTCCCGGCCAGGCGCCCGTCGTCGATGTGCATTACCGGGTGGCCTTGGCGCCAGGCGGCCTCACCAGCCCTGCGGTAGAAAAGGTCGGCCGTGGCCGGCAGGCCCGCGGCCGAGACCGTGACGCCGAGGGTCTCGATGTTGGCGTGCAGGCTCAGACCACCGGTGCCGGCCTCGCAGGGACCGGGCGGCGGTGCGCCGTCGGGCGAATGGGCGTCGGAGCCAGGCAGCCCGGTTGCGTCGAGGGAGGCGGTGGCGTCCCGAGCGTGGCCGCCGGTGTCTCCGCCGCAGCCGGCAGACCAGGCGGCGGTGGCGCAGGCAAGGGCGGCACACAGGAAGATCCGTCTCCGTGACGCCTTGCTACCCTCTTGCGGTCGAAGCCTTCGCATGATCCCCTCCTCGTCGTGTAGTCAGCGGACCGGACGGCCGGTCACGCCTACTCTTTACTCGACCTCGCCTGATATCGCAACCTTCAGTGGCGGCCGGGGCGGCCGGGCGCGGCGGCCGGGCGCGGCGGCCGGGCGCCGCCTTGACCCTGGCCATGGCCTGCCTGCGCCACCCGGGTGGCTCGTGGTCGATCCCGGTGAGCTGCTTGACGAGAAGGGGTCGAGGGACGTAAAAATCCGGCTCATGAGTCACAAAGACATTGGTATCGCCCTTTTTGTGTTCGGACTGCTCCTGCTTTTCATCTGGGCGGCGCGGGCCTTTGTGCAGGCGCGGAGGCACGAGCGTGCGCAGGCGGCGCCAGAGCCCCACACCGAGCTGGAGCTTGCTTCGGAGGCGGCGGAGGAGCTGGAGGTGGCGGAGGAGCCGGAGTCGGAGGTGGCCGAGGCGGCGGAGCCGGCCGAGCCGGAGCCGGGCAAGCCGGCGGAGGCGGCAGAGGCGGCAGAGCCGGAGGAGGCGGAGCCGGCCGAGCTGGCGGAGCCGGCAGAGCCGGAGGTGGCCGAGGCGGCGGAGCCGGCAGAGCCGGAGCCGGCCGTGGCCATGCCCAAGGCCAAGCCGAAGGTGGAGGTCGCGAGGCCGGCAGCCAAGCCCAAGGGCAAGGAGCTCAAGACCGGCCTGCGCAAGACGCGGCGAGGCTTTGTCGCCAGGCTCGGGGGGCTGTTTCGGAAGAAGCGCCAGATCGACGCCGATCTCATGGATGAGCTGGAGGAGATCCTGTTCACCGCTGACATCGGCGTGCGCACCTCCGAGGCTCTCTTCGAGGAGGTGAAGCTGGCGCTGGACAAGAGGTCCATCAAGGACGCGGACGCGGTGTGGACCACGATCAAGCAGAAGGCGGCAGATATCCTCGATGTGGACGCGGCGCCCCTCGCGGTGCGCACACACAAGCCCTTTGTGCTCCTTACTGTCGGGGTGAATGGGGTGGGCAAGACCACGACCATCGGCAAGCTGGCCCAGCGCTGGGCCGACGAGGGGCTCTCGGTGCTGCTGGCTGCTGGCGACACCTTCAGGGCGGCGGCCGTGGAGCAGCTCGAGGTGTGGGCGAAGAGGGTGGGGGCCCCCATCGTCAAGGGCTCTGAGCAGCAAGATCCATCATCTGTGATCTTTGACGCCATAAGGCAGGCAGTGAAGCAGGAGATCGACGTGGTCATCTGCGACACCGCGGGCAGGCTGCACACCAAGACCGACCTGATGCAGGAGCTCGAGAAGATACACCGCGTGTCTGGCAAGGCCCTGGAGGGTGCTCCCCACGAGACACTCCTGGTGCTGGACGCCACGACGGGCCAGAACGCCATCCAGCAGGCGAACCTCTTCAAGGACGCCGTGGCGGTGACGGGGATCGTCTTGACCAAGCTGGACGGCACGGCCAAGGGCGGCATCATTCTGGGCATATGTGACGAGATGAAGATCCCGGTGCGCTACATAGGCATCGGAGAAGGAGTCGAGGATCTGAGACAGTTCAAGGCCGAGGAGTTCGTGGAGGCGCTCTTTACCCCGGACGAGGAGGCGTAGCAGCATGTCCCTCGAAGGAGCGTGGTGGAGCCACCTGGCAAAACCGCAACAAAATGGAGCGCTTTCTCTCAGACGGTGTGTTCAACAAAGAGTTGATCTGCCACCGAGCGTCGTGCTATAGTGCTGCCACGATTGCCCGAAGCGACGCTAACTGCTCGAATTCACGGTGCTTTTTGGAGTGTTTCGCCCTCCCAACGGCCATGGCGAGGTGAGTATGCGGACTTATTCGATTGCTCTCGGTGCTGCCGCGACGATTCTGCTGGCAAGCGCAACGGTTTACGCGGCTCCTGAGCAACCCCCATCCACAGGAGCGAAGCGGCCCGCCGCCAGCGGCGAGCCCGGGGCCGGCGAGCCCGGGGCCGGCGAGCCCGGGGCCGGTGAGCCCGGGGCCGGTGAGCCCGGGGCCGGCGAGCCCGGGGCCGGTGAGCCCGGGGCCGGAGGCGCCCGGCGGGCCAGCGCAGGACCCTCGCCCAAGGTGCCTGGCAAGGGCGCCAAGGAGGACGAGCCCTCTGGCTCCACCGAGGGCCCCTCCTACTGGAAGGACATCAAGGTCGTCCCCCGGAAGCTGATCCTCAAGGCGAGGCGTTTCGAGCTCATGCCCGTCTTCGGCGTGACCCTCAACGACAACCTGATTCAGCACTATCTCATCGGAGCCGGGTTTCAGTACCACATCACCGATGTCCTCTCATTCGGGCTCTCGGGTCACTACTACCTGTACAACCTGACTGACCGGAACTACCTGGTGGGGCTACAGCAGCGGGTGCTTCCCACCCTCAACAAGTACATCTTCAGTGTAACCGCGGACGCGGCGTACATGATCGCCTACGGCAAGTTCGCCGTGCACAACAAGTTCATCCTGCAGTTCGGCGCCTTCCTGACCGGTGGCGTGGGGGTCACCATGACCGAGGTTATTCCGCGGAACGCCGCCCATGAGCCCTGGCAGAACTACAACGTGACCGTGCAGATTGGGCTGGGATTCCGGATGTTCGTGTTCAAGTGGCTCACCCTCTGGGTAGCCGTGCGAGACTACATGATGCCGGACAAGTATGAGCCGGACAACAGAGACGAGCCAGATGGCAAGGCGGCATCCAAGGACGGCGAGTGGCGCTTCATCAACAACTTCGTGGTTCAGTTCGGGATAACGTTCTTCCTCCCGACGAGCTTCAAGTACACCACCTTCAAGTAGGGCGAAAGAGGAGACGAGATATGAAGAAGCTAGTTTCCACCGCGATCGCCCTGATGATTGGATTCTGTGCGGTTTCAGCCTATGCCCAGGAGCGCGAGTCGATCCTGGACGGCCAGCCGGCCGTGCGCCGCAGGGTCATGTTTCTTCCCAAGCGTTTCGAGCTGACACCCCACTTCGGCGCCACGTACCTGCAGGACTTCAAGCACTCCCTGCTGGTGGGGGTGAGGGCAGAGTTCCACGCCCTCGAGTGGCTCTCCTTCGGGGTGTTCTTCGACTACGCCGTGGCCAACATCGACACCGGGTTGACGAACGAGATCGAGTCCACCCTTCCGTCCACTCTGAACACCAACACCCTGGTGGATCCGTCACCCTCCAAGAGGGTGATGAAGGACGCCCTGGACACGCTCATGTTCAAGGCGGGGGTGTACGTCGCCTACACCCCGTGGTTCGGCAAGCTCTCACTGTTCGGCAAGCTCTTTGCCAAGTTCGACATGCACATCCTGGCGGGCGCTGGCTTCGTTTTCCTCAAGGCCGGCAAGTTTGACAGCCGCTTCTACGACGACACCTGCACCGACCACACCCGGCTTTGCTTCAAGCGGGTGGACGACAACGGAGGGCTGAAGATCGGGCCGCTTTTGGGCTTTGGGTTGCGCTTTTGGGCGCTGAGGTGGCTGGCCGTCTCCTTTACCTTCCACACCATCATCATCAAGCGAAACTCGGCGGGCTTCGACGCCACCGGTGACACGGATCCCAACAACCCCAACGTGCTGGTCATCGACAAGAAGGACGAGTCCTGGGAGAACCTCATGTCCTTCACCGTGGGCGTCTCCTTCTTCTTCCCTACCAAGGCTCCCCGCAGCAAGTAGCACCAAGGGGCTGCTGCAGCAGTCAGTACCGGCTCCATGGCAGCAGAAGCTGATGTCACCGTGCGCAGAGCTGCGCCAGGAAGAGGTTAGTTGCCGCAGCGGGGATCCTCGGGTGGGTTCGACCCGACCCGCAGCTCGAAGCAGGTGACGCCTCCGTCGCCATTTTTCTCAAAGGAGAGCAGGATCATGTCCCCGGGCGCTCCCTCGAAGGGCTCGGAGCGAAAGCTGCCATCTCCGTTGGCCAGCCCCCCGACCCAAATGTTGAGATCCAGGTTTCGGACGGTGACCTCGGCGCCGGCCGGAATGAGCTGGTTGGGCTCGATCTCGAACACGAAGTGGTTCTCGTCCTGCTGCACGAACGAGACGATCTCTGGCCCGGGTGGAGGCATGGGGATGGACGGGGTGTTGCACGCCCAGAGAACCGCCCACAGGGCGAGCCCCGGAAGGAGAATCCTGGTGATTATCTGTCTGGCCTTCATGAGAGTGCCTCTCCATGGGCGCCTGGCAAGGAGTGCACTTGACAACTAAATTGGCGATCAGTATACAAAGTTGTCATCCGGCCTTCCTCGCTCCAACCAACATCTGGTAACGCCTCAGCTTCTTCAAGAGCCCGAAACGACTCAGCCCCAGCAGTGCCGCCGCACGGGTCTGGTTGTTTTTGGTGCGCTC
>JAJRWW010000288.1 GCA_024276595.1 Myxococcota bacterium | reverse complement strand
GCCAAAGGTGAGCTGCCGTGAGATCCAGACCAGCCCCTCCACCCCCAGCCTGGTGGCGATCGCAAGGGGTGGGAGTCGGCGCTGGAGGCGCACCATGTCCGGGCCGTGGGAGTAGTACCAGCGGATGAAGCTGCGGCCCGCCGGCGAGCGCGCCAGGACTTGGTCTCGGAAGGCGCGCAGCCTGCGCACGCTCGGGTGATCGTAGTCGCCGTAGACGGCGGTGGCGATGCAGCAGAAGCCGCCCTCCTCCGCGCCGCCAGAGTCGGAGTAGTGCTCTGCGAAGTCCGTTGTGGGAACCGGCGTGGCGGAGACCACCTCGCTCACGGAGCTGACGTTTCCGCTGTCGTCGATGGCCACCACCGCGAACTGGTATGCGACGCCGTTCTCCAGCCCCTCGATCCGCAGGTCGTTGGATGTCGTCCCCACCGAGCCACACACGAAGCACGGGTTGGGGGTGTCCCCTTCCCCGAAGCCCCCGGTGAGGGATCCGCAGTCGGTGGAGATGTCGCTGGCGTCCGTGGGCAGGGAGACGCCGCAGACATCATGGGTGGTGGTCCAGCTTGCCGCCGAGGAGGTGCTCGACAGGGGCGATCCGTCCTGGGCGCAGAGCACGTCGTAGTACCTGATGTTCTCGCTGTCGGTGTCCGGGGGCTCCCAGGAGACGTTGATGGCCTGCTCGCCGCTGGAGGCGGACACGGCCGTGGGGACCCCCGGGGGGGCCGTGTCGTAGCTGATGGGGTAGGTGGCTGACGGCGCAGCGTTGGGGTCGCCCATGATGACATACAGGGTGGTGGTGCCCCCGTTCTGCTCGGAGCAGGTGCCCGAGAGGGGGTCAACCACCCAGTTGATGGGGACCTGGATGGTCTGCTCCTGGTTGAAGTCCGAGTGGTTGATGACCGCCAGCTCGCGGCACACGTCGCTGATGGAGGTGGACTCGCTGTCGCAGTCGTCTCCCAGGTAGAAGTAGACCTCGTCGGTGGTGTAGGTGCCGCTGGTGTCCCGCACGCGGATGTTCAGGGTGGCCGAGGATGCGTCCAGCACCTCCTCCGCGTACTCGTCACAGAGGCAGCGGGACATGTTGGCCCAGTAGGAGATGTCCACGTTGTCGAGCGCCTCCGAGTTGTCCTCATCGTAGGGGTAAAACTGGAAGCTCTGGGCCCTCGCCCGCGGCGCAGCCCACCCAATGGCCGCGAGCAGCAGCAGTAGCGGAAGGTGTCGCATCCAAATCCTTTCGGTCTCCATCGAGGATGGCTGGTCGACCCGTCAAGTACGAGCGATGGGTCAAAGCAAATGCCGTGCCAGCGATGGCGCCAGTGATCTGGCGCCCTTCGAGAGCGGCCACGCAAGATAGCGTGACAAGCTGTCACTGTCCATAGTGCACGTATGTGACAATGCGTCAATTGCGTAGGGCCGCTCGCAGGGCCGGGCTCTCCCGCCAAGGAAGGCGAGCGGTGAAACGACCGGGGCCTGCGTTGACCCCGACCCCTGTCCAGGGCAACGGCTCGTCTCCCTTGACGTTATCAATCGCCCGTGGCTATGGTCTCCGAGCCAAGGAGACATCAAGGGCAGCACACTGGAGGAGAGATCATGCTGGTGGTAATAAGCGACTTGCACCTGGCCGATGGGACGGCAGGCGACCACAACCTCAAGCCGCAGGTGTACGTGGACCTGCTCGACCGGATCGCGGAGGCCCACGCCAAGGTTCGGGCCGAGAACCCGGCGAGTCAGGTGCAGATCGTGTTCGCCGGTGACATCTTCGACCTGCGGCGGACCCATTACTGGTTCCAGGGCGAGCATACCCCCTGGAGACATTTTCAGATGGTGGAGGGGGACGATCACGCCAGGCCGCCGGTCTCTGGCGAGGGGGGCTACCTGGATCGGAGCGTGGAGCTATTTACCAAGATCATGACCCACCAGAACGTGGCTCCCATCAAGGGTATCCTCGGGGACAGGCTCGCCGATCGGTTCGGTGGGGTGGAGCCCACGCGGGTCTACATCCCCGGTGACAGCGACCGGCTCATCAACATGCACCCTGGCCTCAGGGCTCGGGTCATCGACTTTCTGGGGCTTGATCTGGGCCTCTCACAGGGCTGGAACCCTGAGCTGCGCTTTCCCAACGAGTACCTGGAGCCCGGTCACGGCGTGCTCATTCGGCACGGCCACGAGTGGGATGTGTACTCCTTCGAGGGGGACCTGGAGCAGCGGCGTCCAGAGGACTACGACCGGGTTCCCATGAACGACCTGATCAACTGCGAGCTCTTTGCCCTGCTGACCTACGAGGCCAGCTTGCTGCAACCGGGTGGGGACTACGCCTCGGTGGCCATCGAGCGGTTCAGGCGCAAGATCGAGCAGCTAGACAACGTGCGCCCCGTGTCGTCGGTGGTGCAGTGGCTGACCCGTCACTTCTCCTCTGGCGAGGACAGGAAGATGCTGGAGCAGGTCATCGGGCGGGCCCTCACAAACTTCAATGGCAAGGCCTACGTGAAGTGGTGGCTCTCGGCGTCGGGTCACGACAAGTGGTACAACCCCCTGGACGAGGCTGATCGGCTGGAGCTTTTGCTCTCGAGTCTGGACAAGCTCTGGCTGGGCAAGATCGGCGCCGCCATGAAGATCTACGACAAGTTCGCCGCCTACGATCCCTATGAGCGCTACGTGGAGATGGCGGCCAAGGAGGAGCTGGCCTTGCAGGAGGGGTCGGCGGTGAAGTTCGTGGTCTACGGCCACACCCACTGGGCTCAGCACGTCCCCCTTGCCTTCTTGGGGGGGGAGGAGGGTGCACCCCAGCGGGACCTGCACTACGTGAACGTGGGCAGCCTGCGCCCCACGCACCAGGTGACCCGGGACGGCCGCAACTTCTATGTCACCGAGAGCCTCTGCTTCGGCATCTTCTACCGACAGGACGAGCGCCCTGGCGCCACGGGCCCCACCTTCGAGCTCCACAACGTCCAGCGCAGCCGCCTCTAGCTCGCTCTCCTACCCTCAGAGCCGGTTGTAGCCTGTCCTTGGCCCACATGAGGGCTTTGGGCTCGACCCGGCTCGATTGTGATGCTACGATAATCTTGGCCGTCAGGGAGTAATCGATGCAGCACCATGTGAGCGGGTCTGTGGGGCGGCCCTTCATCGCCGTGTTTCTTCTCATTGCGGCCGGAATCCTGGCCATGGCCAGCGCGGCTCGGGAGCCGCCCCTGGCGCGGCCG
>JAJRWW010000287.1 GCA_024276595.1 Myxococcota bacterium | reverse complement strand
GAAGGGCCTGCAGGTGGAGGCAACCTGGAGCGAGGAGCGGCCAGGGCTGTGGACCACCGACGGCAAGATCGCTGCCGTGGGCCTGCACGTGAGTCGAAAGGTGGCGATCCACGGGCTCGCGCTGAACCTGAGCCCCGACCTGAGCCACTACCGGTTCATCGTGCCCTGCGGGCACCGAGGCGGCCAGGTCACCTCGGTCAAGGGCCTTGGGGGCAGCGCCCCCCCGGTTTCCGAGGCGGCCGAAGGATACGCGCGTCTTTTTTCTTTGCCCGGCAGACAGCTCCTGCCAGAGCGCCTCTCGCCCGTGGAGTTTTTCCATCGACAAGGCATCTCCCCCCCCTTCCAAATGCCCGCATCATGATTTTTCTTGGTTTCAGGTCCCTCAGGCGACTATGATTGGCGGTATGGGTGAAATAGACATTTTGGAGAAGGTAGGACTCATGCGACATTCCGCAACGGCTGTGGCTTCTTTCTTGCTGGCCGCCCTGGCGCTCTCTTGCGGCCCGGTGGGCGATCAGATCTCCGGGGACGCCCGCCCGCAAGAAGACGGATCCAACTTCCACATCTGCGACCTGAGGCCAGGGCAGACCATCTGCGACGGCACCAACCAGGTGGTCTGCGACTCCGACGGCAAGGAGGTCAGCCGAACCGACTGCACCGCTCCCCTCACCTGCGTGGACGGCGCAGGCTGCGTTGTCTGTCACCCAGGGGAGTCCCGGTGCAACAACAACACGGTGATGACCTGCAGGGCCGACATGATGGGCTTCGAGGAGACCGCCCAGTGCGACCCCAACCAGGGCGAGACCTGCGACGTGGAGGAGGGAGTCTGCGCGAACCTGTGTGACCAGGCGGCGGAGCGCAAGGCCAACGTGGGCTGCGACTACATCGCCACGGACATGGGCAACGTGGACGAGTACAACGCCAACAGTAGCTGCTACGTGGTGATCGTGAGCAATGTTCAGCCGGAGGGGATCGCCGTGGTGACGGTGGAGGACGACCAGGGCAGCCTGCTCGACTTCCCCGGGGTGGGCACCCAGTGGCACATCAACCCCGGGGAGCTGGCGGTGATCCCCATCACCGGCAACGCTGGCGAGTGCTCCCTGACCCCGGCGCGTCCCAACACGACCACCATGGTCACCGGGCTCATGCCGGGGAGCGCCTTCAGGATCAGGTCCACCCTGCCGGTGGTTGCCTACCAGATCAACCCGTACGAGGCCGCGGGCAAGCACACCACGGACGCAGCTCTCCTCATCCCGGTGCCGGCCCTGGGAGAGCAGTACATCGCAGCCACCTACGAGGGGCTGGGGAGCTATGGCTACCCCGCCTCCATCTCCATCGTGGCAGTGGAGGACAACACCGTGGTGACCGTCGCTCCGGCGGCAGACATCCAGGCGGGAGGGCAGGTGAGCGGTGGGTCTGCGCCCTTCGACGTAACTCTTAACTCCATGGAGCATCTACAGCTCCTGGCCAACGGGCAGCTCGACCTGATCAACACCGTCATCTCGGCGACGGGCCCCATCGCCGTGTACAGCGGCGCCCTGTGCGCCAACATCCCCCCTTCCCAGGGATACTGCGACCACTTGGAGGAGATGATGCAGCCCGTCAACTCCTGGGGCCAGGTGTACGTGGCTGCCGTGCCTCCGCAGAGGGCCAACGAGAACGCCTACTGGCGCATCGTCGCTGCCGTGGACCAGACCCACATTACCGTCGAGCCCTACAGCCAGTACGACCGGGTGCTCAACCGGGGCGAGGTGCTGGAGATCGACGAGCCGGGCTCCTTCCTGGTGACCGCCAGCTCGGGCGCCCCCGACATCACCGACCCCTTCCCCATCATGGTGGTGAACTACCTCAAGGGAGCGGAGCAGACCGCCGCCGACTCGGGCACGAGCATCGAGGCTCTGGGCAACCTCCGGGGAGACCCGGCCATGACGCTCTCGGTGCCCACCGAGCAGTACATGGACTCCTACGTGTTCCTGTCAGACCCCAGCTACGCCTTCAACTACGTCGTGGTGGTGCGCTCCGATCCCTCTGAGCCCATTCACCTCGACTGCCTGGATCCCATCCCCGAGACCAAGTTCGAGTTCGTCTCGGGCAGCTATCAGCGCGCCGCCATCACCCTCAAGTCCGAGGCCAACCTCGCCGACGGGGTATGTCAGTCCTGGGGCAACTTTCACTCCATCTGGTCCGACGCTCCCTTTGGCATCTGGGTCTATGGCTACTATGCGGACACATCCTACGGCTACCCGGGTGGCATGAACCTGGAGCAGATAAACGACGTGGTCATCATCGTCGAGTAGCGCCCAGGCCTCCATGAGACCCAGCTCCTCCTGCACGCTCCTCTCCATCGTCTTGCGACCGCGACCAGTGGGTGGTAAACATGACCCGCGGAGGACGCTGCAACAGGGCGTGGAGGCACCGTGATTCGCACCTACACCATCGAGAAAAAGTCGACGGGCAAGACCGACATCTTCGACATAACCGTGGAGCTGGAGCAGCACCTGAAGGCGTCTCAGATCGAGACGGGCCAGGTGGTCGCCTTTGTCCCCGGCTCCACGGCGGGGCTGACCACCATCGAGTTCGAGGGTGGGGTCATCAACGACCTCCGACAGGCAATCGAGCGCCTCCTGCCGCGCAACATCCACTACGACCACGACGCCCGCTGGGGCGACGGCAACGGCTACAGCCACGTGCGGGCGGCGATGATGGGGCCATCGCTGTACATTCCGGTCATCGACGGGCAGATGACCCTGGGCACATGGCAGCAGGTGGTCCTCTGCGACTTCGACAACCGCCCGCGAACCAGGCGGGTAATCGTGCAGATCACCGGTGAGTGAGCCCAGCCCCAACGACAGCCGCGCCCCCTGTCAACCGGAGGTGGGCGACCGCCGCGTGGACATCGAGGACAACGGCCTCGCCCTCGCCGTGTTCGGGCAGTCCGGGGCGCACCTGGGAGTCATCGAGAGGCGGCTGCGCGTGGAGGCCCACGCCAGGGGCGGACAGCTCACACTCCGGGGCGCCGACGCCTCCGTGGACCTGGCGGAGGAGCTCATCAGGCAGCTCGTGCTGCTGGCCCGCAGGGGCGTCCCCCTGGGCACCGACGAGGTGAGTCGAGCAATCACCGTGCTGCTCCAGGATCCGCACGCCGACCTGGGCGAGATATTCTGCGACACGATCATGGTGAGCGCCCGCGCACGTCCCCTGGGCCCAAAGGGGCTTGCTCAAAAGCGCTACGTGGACGCCATGCGGCGAAACGACATCACCTTTGCCATCGGTCCTGCGGGCACGGGGAAGACCTACCTCGCGGTGGCAATGGCCGTGCTGGCCTACCAGGAGCACAAGGTGAGGCGCATCGTGCTCACCCGCCCCGCCGTGGAGGCCGGGGAGCGCCTGGGGTTTCTGCCGGGCTCCATGGAGGAGAAGGTGAACCCCTATGTGAGGCCGCTATATGACGCCCTGCACGACATCCTTTCGTTCGAAAAGGTCTCGGAGCTGGTGGAGAAGGGCTACATCGAGATAGCCCCGCTGGCCTTCATGCGCGGGCGGACCCTCAACGACTCCTTCGTCATCCTGGACGAGGCCCAGAACACCACGTCGGAGCAGATGAAGATGTTCTTGACCCGCCTGGGCTACGACTCCCAGGCGGTGATCACCGGAGACGTGACCCAGGTGGACCTCCCCAACGGGTCGCTCAGCGGCCTGGTGGAGGCCAGGGACCTGCTCACGGGCGTGGAGGGCATCGCCATGTGCAGCTTCACGGAGGTGGACGTGGTGCGCCACCCTCTGGTGCAGAAGATAATCCTGGCCTACGAGGGCCAAGACCCGCGGGAGGCGGGGTGATGTCTCCAGGCCCGCGGAACATGCTCACCTCCCTGGACGACGTGGTGGACGCCCTGTTCGACCTGCCGGAGACCCACTACGGCAACGTCATCGACGAGTCCTCAGAGCACGTGCAGTTCGAGCTGGGGGCCACCGTCATGCTCCTGGCAATGCCATCTCTGTGGCAGGACACCGAGCGCCTCGTGGGGATGATCGATCTGATGATCACACCCCCGGTGCTCATCCTCCTGGGCGCCGAGGAAGATTTCCTGGAGCTCCCCGAGCTGAGCGCCCTCAAGCTGTGGTGTCTGACCTTGCCCATGGCCGAGCAGCGCCTGCGGGCCAACATGCCCGAGCTGGCGCGGCTCTGCGCCACCGAGGACACCACCGCGCAGGACCATTTCTGGGCAAACCGCCTCAAGTACGAGCTGCAGGAGCTCATGTCCATCTCCCGGGCGATCAGCTCAGAGCGGGACCGGGACCGACTCCTGGACCTCATCCTGGAGAAGGCCCGGTACATTACCGGCGCAGACGCCGGATCGGTGTACGTGATGGAGGAGCCAGACGAGCCCGACTCCCCCCCGAGGCTTCGTTTCAAGATCACCCACAACGAGTCGGTCAGGGCCGACTTCACCGAGTTCACCATCCCTGTCTCGAGAAAGTCCATCGTGGGCAACGCTGTCCTCCGAAAGGAGTCCATCAACATCCCCGACCTCTATCGCCTGCGACCCGACAACCCCTGGGGAGTGACCCACGACCGCACCTGGGACGAGAAGATGGGCTACGAGTCTCACTCCATGCTCACCGTGCCCATGATCAACCAGCGGGACTACGTCATCGGTGTGATTCAGCTCATCAACAAGAAGCGCAAGCCCAAGGCACGTCTTCGCAGCGCGCGAGACTTCGAAGAGCTGGTCATCCCCTTTGACAAGCGCTCGGAGGAGCTGGCCATGGCCCTGGCCTCCCAGGCCGGCGTGTCGCTGGAGAACGCGCTGCTGTATCGGGAGGTTCAGAACCTCTTCGACGGCTTCGTCAAGGCATCCGTGCGCGCAATCGAGTCCCGGGATCCCACCACCTCGGGCCACTCCCAGCGGGTGGCCGAGCTGACGGTGGACCTGGCCCAAAAGGTGGACCGCCTGGGAGATGGCCCCCTCGCGAAGGTGGCCTTCTCCCCCGAGCAGCTAAAGGAGCTCGAGTACGCCTCGCTGCTTCACGACTTCGGCAAGGTGGGCGTGCGCGAGGAGGTGCTGGTCAAGGCCAAGAAGCTCTACCATCCCCAGCGGGATCTCATCCTCCAGCGCTTCGACTACATCCGCAAGACCAAGGAGGCCGAGGTTCTGGCAGCCAAGGTGAGCCTTCTCACCGGCGCAGACCGAGACGAGGCCATGGCTCGGATCGAGGCCCTGGACGAGACCCTGGCGTCCGAGCTCGCCAAGGTGGACGAGGTGCAGAGCTTCTTGCTCAAGACGAACGAGCCCACTGTCCTGGACTCCTCGGGCTTCGAGGCCCTGGATGAGATCGCCCGCCTGGAGTACTCGGCCTGGAACGGGGAGGTGCTCCCATGGGTGACTCCCGAGGAGGTGAAGGCCCTGAGGATCCCACGCGGGAGCCTGACCGACGAGGAGCGGGAGCAGATCAACAGCCATGTTACCCACACATACCAGTTCCTGAAGCTGATTCCGTGGACTCGAGTGCTCCAGGATGTCCCGCGCATAGCCTGGATGCACCACGAGAAGCTGGACGGGAAGGGCTATCCGCGCGGTGTGGCGGCCGAGGAGATCCCCATCCAGTCGCGCATGATGACCATCAGCGACATCTTCGACGCCCTCACCGCGAGCGACCGCCCCTACAAGAAGGCCGTGCCAACCCAAAAGGCCCTGCAGATCCTCGGGTGGGAGGTCGAGGAAGGCAAGTGTGACCCCGACCTCTTCAAGATCTTCGTGGAGGCCGAGGTGTACAAGAAGGTGAGCACGGCTTGACACCGCTGGCCCAGACCACCGTCCTGCTATCGGTGGAGCCGTCGGTGGCCCACGAGGTGGACTCCCTCCTGCGTGGGCGCCTCAAGCGGCGATGCAGGAGAATGATCGCCGCCCTCGGGCTGGGCGGCGTGGAGCTCTCGGTGCACCTGGCGGACGACGCCACGGTGGCCCGGCTGAACGCCGACTTCCGACAGAGGCGGGGCACCACCGACGTGCTCTCCTTTGGGCAGGCATCCCCCGAGGAGCTGGATGCCTGGCTCGCCACCCCCCAGGAGCGCCCCCAGGGGCCCGAGAGGATCCTGGGGGACCTGGTCATCTCCTTGCAGGTGGTTCGGCGACGCTCCAGGGCCCCGGCCGCCTTCGAGGCGGACCTGGTGACCCTCCTCGCCCACGGTCTGCTCCACCTGCTGGGCCACGACCACCAGAGCTCCCCCCAGCGGCGGGTCATGCTCGACCTCCAGGACCGGCTGCTGGCCATGGCCAGGGCCCGCGGCCCAGTGCGCCCTCTCGGCGCCCCCCGCCCTCCCTGAGGGCGAGGCCCCGGCGGGGCACCGGGCGAGCCGACAGCTCCCTCAGGTGTGACTGAGCTTAAGCCGCTCGCGGCACTGCTCCACCGTGGCCACCTCCCGGCCCTGGTCGAGGATCATTCGTGCCGCCTTCTCCACCAGGTCGCCGTTGGAGCGAGCCATCTGGCCCTCGGCCAGGTAGAAGTTGTCCTCCAGCCCCACCCGCACGTTGCCTCCCATGCCAATTGCCGCCGCCACCAGGCGCCACTGGTCCCGGCCAATGCCGATGAGCTCCCAGTCCGAGGCCGGCGGCAACGCCTCCACCATGCGCACCAGGTTGGGCGTGGTGGGAGGGACGCCCCCCAGCACACCCATGATGAGGCTGTACTGGAAGGGGGGCTCCAACAGGCCCATGTGGATGAGCGGAAAGGAGCTTCCAACGTGGCCCAGGTCGAAGCACTCCATCTCGGGCCTGGTTCCCACGTCCTTCATGACGCTGACTATCTCCACTATCTCGGAGAAGGGGTTTGGGAAGACGAACTCGAACACGAAGTCGCGCCGCCTCTCGTGGTACTTGGCGTAGTTCATGGAGCCCATGTTGAGGGCGCCCATGGCAGGCCTTATGGCCTTGATGTGGGCCGTCTTCTGGTCGGTGGTGATGTTGATGGCCCCGGTGGAGAAGTTGACAATGATCGGGCAGGCTGCGGTGACCGCATCGTAGATGGCCCGGTAGTCGGAGACCTCGTAGCTGGGCAGGCCGTCGGGGCTACGGGCGTGTAGATGGACAACCGCGGCCCCGGCGTCGTAGGCGCGCTTCGCCTCGGCGGCGTACTCCTCGGGGGTGTAGGGGATGGCCGGACACTGCTCTCGGTTGGCCACCACCCCTGAGAGGGCGCAGGTTATCATCACCGGCCGGTTGTAGTCCTGGTTCTCCTTGATCCACATGGACATGCTCTTCTCCTTCTTGGAAACCGCGGCTCCATAGGATGCGGCCCGGGTGGCCCTGACTGGGTTCTAGCGCCCCTTCCAGCGAGGTTTGCGCTTCTGCATGAAGGCCATGAGCCCCTCGGTGGCGTCCTCGGTGGCCAGCACCTGGCCGAGCCTCTGGCACAGCAGGTCCAGCGCCTCATCCAGGCCCATGTCCGCCACCTCTGCCAGGGCCAGCCGACCAATGCTGGCGGCTGCCGGCGCCTTGGCCGCCACATCCGCGAGGGCCTCGTCCACCTCCTCGTCGAAGGTGTCGTCGGGAATGCAGCGGGTGATGAGACCTATCTCCTCCGCGCGAGAGGCTGTGAGCTTCTGAGCCCTGAAGATCATCTCGAGCCCCTTCTTGCGGCCCACGTTGCGAAAGATGAGGGCGCCGATCATCATCGGAAACAGCCCCACGTCCAGCTCCGGCGTGCCGACCCTCACCGACTCCCTGGCGTAGGCCATGTCGCAGGAGAGGAGCAGACCCATGCCGCCACCCATGCAGTGGCCGGCCACCCGGGCCACCAGTGGCCTGGAGAAGCGGTTCATGCGCTTGAGCAGGCCGGCGTAAGCGCGCATGGCGTCGACGGGATCCCCTCCGCCCATAGAGGCGAGGTCCGCGCCTGCGCAAAAGGAGCGATCACCCGCTCCGGTGATGCACACCACCCGGACCTGGTGATCCGCCTCGGCCCTGTCCAGGGCCCCTCCCAGCTCCGCGATGGTCCGGGCGGAGAGGGCGTTTCGGCTGGCGGGCCGATTGATGGTTACCCGGGCCACTCCCCGGGCCACCTGGAACAGCACCTCGTCCTCAGCCATTCTCTCCTCCAAGGGGCTCACCAGCCTCCTGCGGCTGGATCTCCACCAGCATGTCCCCAGGCGCCACCCGGTCCCCCGCCTCCACGTTCACCGCGACCACCCTCCCGGGGCGAGGCGCAACAAGGGTCGTCTCCATCTTCATGGCAGAGAGGACCACCAGGCGAGCGCCCTGCTCCACGTGGTCGCCCAGCGCCACGCAGATCTCCTGGACCACCGCCGGCATGGGCGGCGTGACGTCCCCAGGCGCTCCGTGGGGCCCGGATGAGAGGGGCGCGGTGCCAGAGTCTCGCACCAGCCGGGCGCGCCCATCGCACCAGACCCAGAGGCCCTCGGCGGACCGGGCCACGAGCAGCTCAGAGACCTTTGCCCCCTCCCGCACTCCGATGCCCTCCGGCGTCCAGGCCTCCAGCCGGATGGTACGCTCCAGCAGGTGCTCCGGGTGGCGCTCTTGGGCTCCCTGCTCGGCACCACCTGAATACACGGTCACCGTGGTGGTGAGTTGCTCGTCGGGCGGAGTCGCCTCCACGGTCAGGGCCCGGTGGCCGGATGTCAGGTGGTATCGCATGATCTTTGCCTTTCTCACGGCGCCGGCTCAGGAGCCGAGGGTCCAGCGCCCCAGGGTCTGCCAGGGAGACGGCCACCCGCCGCCCTCATCGCCCAGAGCGGCCGGCTCCGAACCGAGGCCCAGCAAATCCGCCGAGACGTAGCCCACAGCGGCCGCCAGGTCCCCCTCCTCGGATGGAGCCCAGGCGCCGAAATGGTCCTCCACGAACCGGGTGTGTGTCTCCCCCTCGGCAAAGGGCGCCGAGGCGAGGATGTCCAGCATCAGCTCGGTGGCGGTGTGAACCCCCAGCACCACGTTGGCACGCAGGGCGCGGATCATGCGCGCCATCGCCGCCGGACGGTCCTCCGCCCAGACGATGAGCTTGCCCAGGATGGGGTCGTAGCTCACCGGGATGTCCACCCCGCTGTAGATACCCGAGTCGAAGCGAACCCCGGGGCCCGACGCCGGGCGGCAGAGGATGACCTTCCCCGGGGAGGGCAAAAAGCCCGCCGCCGGATCCTCGGCGTAGATGCGGCACTCGATGGCGTGTCCCCGCGGAACCAGCTCCTCCTGCCGAAGCCCCAGCACGCCCCCCGCCGCAATCTCCACCTGGTGTCGCACCAGGTCCAGGCCCAGGGTCACCTCGGTGATGGGGTGCTCCACCTGGATGCGGGTGTTCACCTCCAGGAAAAAGAACTCCCCGTCGGGGCTCAGGAGAAACTCCACCGTGCCGGCGTTGACGTACCCCGCCGCCCGCGCCACCACCAGGGCTGCCTCGCCCATGGCCGCACGGAGCTCGGGGGTGAGCGCCGGCGAGGGGGTCTCCTCGATGATCTTCTGGTGCCGCCGCTGGATGGAGCATTCCCGCTCGAACAGGTGCACCAGGTTGCCGTGGGAGTCCGCGAGCACCTGCACCTCCACGTGGCGCGGCCGGTCCAGGTATCTCTCCAGGTAGATGGTCCCGTCACCAAAGGCGCCGCTCGCCTCGCTGGAGGCGGCCGTGGCTGCGTCGGTCAGCTCCTCTGGTGAGCTCACCACCCTCATGCCCTTGCCCCCTCCCCCGGAGGATGCCTTGATGAGCACCGGGTAGCCCACTGCGTCTGCGGCCCGGGCCAGGTCGGCCAGGTCCCGGGCAGCGACCTCCATGCCCGGCACCACCGCCACGCCGGCGTCCGCAAGAAGCCGCCTGGCGGTGAGCTTGTCCCCCAGCCTGGCGATGACATCGGCGGGAGGCCCGATGAAGGTCAGCCCGGCCTCCTCCACCCGAGCGGCAAAGTCGGCGTTCTCCGAAAGGAAGCCATACCCCGGATGGATCGCCTGAGCGCCAGTGTCGAGCGCTGCCTGGACTATTCGCTCCACGTTCAGGTAGCTGGAGGCCGGATCCGCCTCACCCAGGAGCACCGCCTCGTCGGCGGAGAGCACGTGCAGCGCCCTCGAGTCCACGTCGGAGTGAACCGCCACTCCGGCCACGCCCATCTCCCGAAGGGTGCGCAGGATCCGAACGGCTATCTCGCCTCGGTTGGCCACCAGGACCTTGTCGAACATGACGGATCTCCTGATCTACATGCGGAAGGTGGCGTGGCCCTGATCCCTTTGGTCCAGGGGCGCATTGAGGGCCGCGGAGAGGGCCAGGCCCAGCACATCCCTGGTCTTGGCCGGGTCGATGATCCCGTCGTCCCACAGGTTCGCCGTGGAGTAGTAGGCGTTCCCCTCCTTCTCTCCAGCCTCTCTCACTGGCCCCCGTATGAGCTCCTCCATCTCCGGGGGAAGCGGGGGCTGCCCCTCCCTGGCTAGCTGGTCGTTCTTGACGGTTATGAGCACCTTGGCGGCCTCCTCGGCGCCCATGACGCCTATCTGCGCGTTGGGCCAGGTCCACAGAAAGCGCGGAGAGTAGGCCCGCCCGCACATGCCGTAGTTGCCCGCGCCAAAGGACTGGCCGCACATGACGGTGAGCTTGGGCACCGTTGCCGTGGCAACGGCCGCCACCATCTTGTGACCGTCCTTGGTGATGCCCGCCCGCTCGTACTCCCGGCCGATGATGTAGCCGCTGATGTTTTGAAGAAACACCAGGGGGATCCCCTGGCGGTCGCAGAGCTGGATGAAGTGGGTGGCCTTGAGGGCGGACTCGGAGAAGAGCACCCCGTTGTTGCCCAGGATGCCCACCTGGTAGCCATGAATGTGTGCCCAGCCGCACACCAGCGTGGGCCCGTACATCCGCTTGAACTCGAGCAGCTCCGAGCCATCCACGAGCCGCGCCATGACCTCCCTGATGTCGTAGGGGGTGGAGAGGCTTCTGGGCACCACACCCCAGATCTCCTTTGGGTCGTACAGCGGATCCACAGGGGCTCGGCGGGCCACCTCCGCCTTTCGCTGGGGTGGGAGGTTGGCGACGATCTCCCGGATGATGTCGCAGGCCATGGCGTCGTCCTCGGCGAAGTAGTCGGACACGCCCGACTCGGCGCAGTGGAGCCTGGCGCCCCCCAGCTCCTCCGCGGTCACCTCCTCGCCCGTGGCCGCCTTCACCAGCGGAGGCCCCCCCAGGAAGATGGCGCCGGTCCCCTTGACGTGCACCACGTGGTCGGACATGGCTGGAATGTACGCCCCGCCCGCCGTGCACAACCCCATCACGGCGGTTATCTGCGGGATGTTCATCTTGGAGATGATCGCCTGGTTGTAAAACACTCGCCCACCGTCGTCGATGTCTGGAAAGATCTCGGACTGCATGGGCAAGTAGGCCCCTCCAGAGTCCACGAGCGTCACCGCCGGCAGTCGGTTCTCCATGACGATGGTCTGGCAGCGCAGGGTCTTCTTGACCCCCATGGGGTAGATGGTGCCTCCCTTTATCATTGGATCGTTTGCGCTGACGAGCACCTCGCGGCCCTGGATCACCCCAATGCCAGCGCGAGAGCCGGCGCCGTGGATGCGGCCGTCGTACATGTTCCAGGCGGCCAGGGGGGCAATCTCCAGGAAGGGGGCGTTCCTGTCTAGCACCCGGTCCAGGCGCTCGGACACCGTCAGCTTGCCCAGCTCCGCGTTCCTGGCCCTGGCCCGGTCCGAGCGGTCCTCGCGGGCCTTGGTGAGCTCCTCCCTCAGCCGCTCCACCAGGCCGGCCATGTGATCGAAGTTGGCCTTGTACTCGTCACTGTTGGGGTCGACGCTGCTTCTCAACACTGGCATGGGGTCTCCTTGGATGTGACCCTAGACAGGGTCGCGAGCCAGCAGCTCCTGGGCTATGGCCATCCGCGCCACCTCCGTGGTGGTGCCCGCCAGGCCAAAGTACTTGGCGTCGCGGTAGGCCTGCTCCACCGGGTTTCCGCTCACGTATCCCCTGCCCGCGAGGATCTGCGCGGCCTCTGTGGCCAGGCCCTGGGCGGCCTCCGCGGCAAAGACCTTGGCAGCACGAAGCACGGTGGTCGCGTCGGCTCCAGGGGAGCCCACCCTGGCCGAGGGATCAGCCTCGGACAGTAGATAGGCCGCCCTGTACACGTAAAGCTGCGCGGTCTGATACAGCGTCAACATCTCGGCGAGCTTGAACCGGATCTCCTGGTACCCCATGAGGGGTTTCTCCCCACGCTGGTGCTCGCTGGCGTGGGCCTTGGCCGCCTCCAGGGCGCGGTACATGACTCCCAAAGATGCCACAGAGAGGATCAGGTCCTCCAGCCGGCGCAGAGGCTCCAGGTCCACTCCCCCGTGGAGGCCGAGCAGGTGCTCGGAGTCAACAGGGCACTCATCCAGCTCCAGGCCACACACCGCCAACCCACGGAGGCCGAGGGTCTCCAGTCGAGGTCCACGGATGAGGCCTGGTGAGGCGATTGGCAGCAGGGCCACCACCGTGGTGCCATCCAGGTCGGCCGACACCGCCACCCAGTCAGCGACGGGGCCGTTGGTGACAAACCCCTTGCGACCAGAGAGGACGAAGCCCTCGTCCCTTCCGGTGGCGATGACATCCACCTGCTCACCTCCCTCGGCGACGCCGGGTGCGAGGGCCACCGCGCCCAGGATCTTCCCGGCGCGCAAGGCGTCGCGCAGCTCGGCCAGGGGAGCATCTCCACCGGCGCCTGCCACCAGCCCGGCCATGAGGCGGACAGATGCCTCCACGGCCAGAAAGAGGGCGCCGGATGCGTTGGCCACCACCTCCTGGCCGGCGACCAGGCGCACGACCTCGCCCATGTCTCCCGGCTCCACACCCATTGACAGGTAGCCCGTGGGTCCGAGCCGCTCCATCCAGGTCAGGATGGTCTGTCGGATCTCGTCTGGCCGGGCGATCTCCAGGGAGCCCAGGGAGGAGCGGTCCGCCTCGCCCGGCCCCTCGGCCAGCACACTGGCCACCTCGTCTCGCTGCCTCTGCTCATCTTCTGTCCAGTCGAAGTTCATCTCAGCTCACCTCACATCATCCTGGAGATGATAAAGCGGAAATAATGCTGTGTATACGCATTGTTGAGTCTGGGCAGCGCCCTTCAGTCTCGCCACAGTCTCAGCGCGGCGCAGTCTTGCGTTCTGGGTCCTGACGCAGTGCATAATCACCCCGGGGGCCCGCCACTGTCAACCGATCCTAACGTCCAGCAGGGCCCCGGACAAAGTCCGGAATTGCCGGCTGCCCAGCTCGCTGAGTGAGCGCATCACGGCAGCTAGCGGCTTTGATGTCATCTTGCCCAGGACCGATCTGTTACGAAACTACAGCCGCGCGTGCCACGGTTCAACCCGACCGCGCCGCTTCGGTCAAGGGGCCAGGGTTTCGCGGAGCTGAGTGCCACATCCCTCCCAGAGATTGGCCTGTCCCGCCCGCGGGTGCTCGCACACCGCTCTCTTCCAGGAGGCTGATCATGATACACTGATGGATACTGCCACTCTTCGTTTGTGTTGCGCTGGCCGCGCCCCTGGACACGGCGTCTGCCGAGCCGCCGTGGGACGGCTACGTGGACTCAACGCTGTATCCCATCCGGGTCCACTACACCATCAGCGCCGGTCTGCATAAGGCCGAGGAGGCGCTGGGCTATGCTGAGGCGTCCTGGCAGATCCAGGTGGAGCAGATGGGGTTCCCCGAACCCTCCACCGAGGACGCCACCGGGACCATCCTCCCCGGCCTCTGGATCTTCCTGGATCCCGACGGACTGTACGACCATACCGAGCCCATCGGGGACAACCCGAATACCTCGGTGTTAGGGAACACCGTCGTTACTTGTAGACTGAGCGTCCTGATCATTTCTGCGCGCGAGGTGTGTTGAACTAACCCGCTACGCGGGGGCGGAGGGGATCTCACCGCGCTCGTAGTTGCCTATCCTCACCGTTTCTTGTCGTTGACCCTGGTAGCAGCCAGTAGCCCAGCGCTCTTGGACGCGGTCGCTCACGCGGGGTTCAGCAGCCTTCCCTGAAAAGTCTCCATGCCCGATCCTGGGATAGCGGCG
>JAJRWW010000286.1 GCA_024276595.1 Myxococcota bacterium | reverse complement strand
TGCGGCCCGCTCATCTGCCGCCAGGCAGCGACGGACCAGCTCCAGGTCACGGTTTGAATCAATAGACCTCGTCACCGCTGCCTTCTCTCAAGCTAGATGCCGCTCGGGCTCGGAAGGTCGAAGGGAAGTGGTTTTCGTCTCGGGGGTGGTCATCAGGGCAGCGCCAGGCGGAGCTGCAGGCCCATGGTAAATCGGGCCCGGTCCACGCACAGGGACCTGGTGGGGGCCGTGTCGAAGCACTGTCCACGCAGGAGCCCGTCGGCAGCGACGAACAGCTCCACGAGGATCCGGCCGCCGGGCATCCAGCCCCCTGCCAGAAGGCCGCCCAGCAGCGGGTTGCCGCGCCAGTAGTCTCGCCCGGACATGGCCAGGTCTGATGGTCCCGTGACGGCCGCCTTCTGGATCAGGGCCCCCGCTCTCAGGCGTCCCTCCAGGACAAAGGATGATCGATACCATCTGAGGCCGAGGCTCAGGTAGGAGGGGACCAGCTCCAACCTGATGCTCACTCCGGCCAGACGCTCCTCCACGGGCCAGAGCAGCTCCACCGTGGCACCCATGGAGAGGGCGAGGGCAGATCTCCTGGAGCGCCATAGGGACACATCCGCTCCCAGCCCCACGCCGTGGTGCCACACCTGGCCAGAGGCGAAGACCCCCACCAGGTAGCTCAGCCCCAGCCGCAGAGGGGGCTCCAGGCCTGCTCGGCGCTGGCCGAGCAGGGGCCGGCTGGGAGCCGCGGCGCTGCCGCCCCGGGGCCAGGGAGCGCGGGACGGGCCGAGGATCTGCGCCACCTCCGGGGCCCGGGCACCAGGGGTCCCCTGGAGCTCCAGCAGGGAGGCCCGGAGCAGGGCCCAGAGCTTCAGGGCCACCTGCTGGTGCATGTCCAGGCCCGCCCGACCTCGCAGCCGGAGGGTCTTTATCAGGGCCTTGTTGGTGAGCCGGTCCACCAGGTGCAGGAAGATCTCTTCCTCTCCGCGAGGTCCCGACGGGGAGATGACGCGGAACCAGACCACCGCGGCGCATCTCCGGCGGGCCCCGATGGACCTGGCTCGCCACACCTGTGCGGGAAAGCCGACCTCTGGCATGGGAGGGCCCAGGACCACGTCCAGTGCTGGGCGCCCCACGAGCAGGCTCAGCAGGCGGCGCAGCTCGGTCACGTTCACGGGCTGTCGTCTTCGGGGGGGAGCGGGGAGCAGGATCAGGCGTAGCCGGGGGGCGGGTCGCCCCAGGCGTCGCGCCTTTCCTGGAGCAGCCTGGGCGGGGGATCCACCCAGGGCCGCTCCGACAAGAAACACAAGCGGATATAGCAATGACATCCCAGGCTCGGGCTCTGCCCCGGCGTGTGACAGAGGGTACATGACCGGGTCGCGATGGTAAAACGGTAAATGGGCCTGGGGGTCGTGGCCTGGCGGATGACCCGGCCCGGAGTTTTCTTGGGCCTCCCTTCGACCTGTCGGGAGGGTTGGGCATCTGACTTTATGAAGGACACAAGGCGCTTAAGTCATGTGCGGGCTCAGGTGCCCGCGGTCGGAAAGGAGCTGAGAATGGCACGAATTGGTCTTTCGGTTGGCAGGGGCGGCAGCCTCCTGGCGGGGGTGCTGTTGGGCGCGCTGATCTTGGCCGGCGCGGCCAGCGGCGCGCGCGCTGGATATGATCGCACCTTCGAGACGGGGAGCCTCATCATACCCATGGACCTGTCGTACCAGGACAGCGGCCTGTTTCAGGCCTATGGGCTGGTGTTTCAGCTCCTGCGCCAGGGGGTCAAGGTGTACTGGGTCATCGACCCGAACAAGACCTGGCACGCGGCCGACTGTGACACCCCTGGGCAAGAGTGTGCCTGGGACTGCGCAGAGGAGGGATCTGGCATCAAGTGCTCCTACCCCACCGCGAGCCCGGACTTCTACGTGGGGGCGGAGGTGATCTGGGACGACTCCGGCGCGATGAACGCGGGGGAGCTGATCTCCTCCCACGGCTACCGGGGCGGACCATTCGTCATAGCGGCCGCAGACGCGGAGACCGCGCTGGCCATCGTGAACGCCTGGAACGACCCCGGGCTCTGGGGAGCGAGCCCATGGGCTCAGAGGACGGTCTTCGGGGTGGTGACCGTTCACCAGAGCACGGCGAGCTTTGACGGATACGTGCGCAAGGAGATGATCGCGGCTCCCACCATCGCGGTCTTCTCCGATGGCAACGAGGACATCGCCACGGGCTACCTGCGCGCGGCGGGAATCCCCCAGTCCGACGGCAGCGAGTTTCCGGACGCCAAGTGCGGTGTGGGCGACTGTGGCCCTGGCACCGCCAACCCGGACATGCTCACCGTGGAGTCGATCATGGGGGACATTGGCACCTGTGACAGCCCAAACCTCGATCACCGAAACGGCGCTCTTTTCACCCCCGACGGGTTGCCCGCCTACTGCCAGATCATGTCCATGCACTGGGCGGTGAATGATCGGGAGCGGGTGGAGTGTGACGGGGGCGGCTGTCCGGCCACCCAGGGGGAATGCGCCGGGGAGACCTTCACCTATCACGGGCACGAGGTGGTGGCAGAGGTGCGGCAGTTTCTAATGTACCCGACGCACTTCTTCGCGGAGTGCCAGGCGGTGAACGCATACGAGAACACGGTGCCCAACCCGGCCTGGCCCTACCTGGACGACGGGGACCGGCGGGGCCATTTATTGACCACCACCGGGGATCCGCCCGACTGCCCCTGCACCGACAACGACTTCGAGTGCGTGGCCGGGGGCTGCGACGGCGGCGCCAGGGACTGCTGCCTCCCCTCCAACATCAAGGAGCTGGGCGCCGGGTTCATGATCGCCGCGCGCCCGGCGGCCAACGAGCTGCAGATCCTGTTTCCGGAGATCCCCTACAACCAGCTCGATGGACCCTTCGAGACGGTGGGCGGCAGCGAGCCGGCGTACAACCTGAGCGACTACCTGGGCACGGAGTACATCAACAGCATGGACGTGACCTTCATAACTGGCGCCGCCGGCCCTGGAGACCAGGACGTGTGGATGACCGGGTTCATGGACGGGGTCTGCTCCATCGGCAGCGACGACGTCAGCCCTGGCCAGTGCACCTTCGGGAAGGTCAGCTACCTGGGCGGCCACCGCTACTCTACAGACCTGCCGGTGAGCGCCAACCCAGATGCCCAGGGGACGAGGCTGTTTCTGAACGCCCTGTTCGAGGCCGACTGCGTTACGAGCCTGGGCCAGCCGCAGATGAACCTCTCCTGGTCGGGCCCCCAGCGGCTGGTGGTGCAGCAGCTCCCGGCGGAGGGGGTGTTCACGGCCAGCTTCGCCAACCAGGGGCAGGGGGTGGCCCTGGACGCGGTGCTCATGGCCGCAATTCCCACCGGGGGCGAGGCCACGGGCTTCGAGGCCGGGGGCACCCAGGACGCCAGCCAGGTGAGCTGGGACGTGGGCTCCATCGGCTCGGCGGCTGGCAACGCCGGGGATCCCCCCAGCAGCGGCTCTCGCTGGATCGGGCTGCGCTTTGTGGCCCTGGGCGAGTATGTGCTCGAGGCGCGCATGGGATACAGGGTCGGCGTGACCCACATGGATGCCGCGCCGGCCACCCTGCTGGTGGAGGTGCTCCTAGACAGCGATGGGGACGGTATCGTCGACGAGGATGATCTGAGCCCCGACGACCCCTTCGCTTGCGGAGACGCCGATGAAGACGGCTGCGACGACTGCTCGGTTGCTGGCCTCTCCCAGCCATACAACGACGGGCCGGACTCGGATGGCGACGGAATCTGCGACTCCGGGGAGGACGGCGGTGGCGACGGCGGGGGCGCATCGGACAGCGGATGCGGCTGCCGTCACGGAGGTGGTAGCTCCCACCTGCCGCTTCTGCTAGTGGCCCTGTCGCTGCTGGTCTGGATCCGCCGCCGCTGAGGATCTGTTCCCCCCTCACCCCATGGCCGCTCTCCACCGTTCGAAGGCTCCTCCTGGAGGCTCCTCGGTCGCCCTCCGTGGTGTGACGCTCCCATGGAGCAGGCCATGCCCGGGCAACCGATCGCACTTTCGATTTGACTAATGGTAAAGCCCAGGTCTAAGACTATGCGAATGTCTGCGAGAACCCACGTGATACTCAAGGTCTCCCTGGCCCTGCTGCTCGGCTTGATGGGCCCCATGGGTGGGTGCCAGGCAGAGCTGGATGGTCTGCGCGGCGCGGCCAAGCCTGGCCTGGATCCACCCGCGGATCGGTTCTTCTTCCCGACGGGGCTCGTGCTGTCCCCCGACTCGCGCTACCTGTTCGTGTCCAATGGGAACTCGGACCTCAAGTACAACGGCGGCACGGTCGTGGTGGTGGACCTGGATCTGGCCATGTCGAGGCTCTCCGCCTTCTGGTCATTCGACGAGGAGGCCATGGGTGAGCTGGAGGACACCTGCCGCTTCGCACCCGGGGACCCCCAGCTCGTGGAGTGCCAGGAGGAGAGCGTTGCCGACACACCAGGGGTTGTCTTGGAGCGACTCACGGTGCGCACTGGCTTTTACCCCACCTTCCTGGCCCTGGAGCCAATCTCCGGGTCTGGCTGCGGGGATCAGCTCCCGGCGGTGTCGGACGTGGAGGGCGGGGTCATAGGCTACCGGCTCTACACGCCGGTGCGCGGAGATCCCTCGCTGACCTACATCGACGTGGTCACCTCTGGGGAGGGCGGCGACATCGCCTGCCTCGACTGCGGCTCCGGCTGCGTCAAGGAGGGGCTGAGGGACTGCGAGGGGAGCTTCCTGTTGGACGCCCCCTCGGAGGGGAGGGCAGACTACGTGCAGGCCCACCTGCCCGATGAGCCCTATGGCCTGGCCCTGGAGCCGGCCGGTGGCTTCGCCATCATCTCCCACCTCTCCGGCGGGAGCCTGTCGTTGGTGGACCTCTGCGCCGATCCCCTGGAGGGTGGGTGGCGGGCCCCCGACCTGGTGGATGTCCTCCCGGAGATAATGGGCCAGGACACCGAGGGGCGCAGCGGTGGCTACTGGGTGGCGCAGCGCGACCGGGCCGACCCCTGTAGCTGGTTTTACGTGAGCAATCGGGCGGCCGCACAGATCATGACCCTGCGGGTTGCCGGCTGCGACACCGCTCCGGCCCAGGACCGAGGTCTGCGCATCTCGGTGGGGCCTTCCATCATCTTGACTGCGCCCTTCGGCCCCCTGGAGAGCGGCGCCGACCTGCGGGGCATGGCCATGTCCCCGGACGGCGATCGTCTCCTGGCGGTGTCGAGGACGCCCCCGTCGCTGCTGGTGCTCGACACCTCCTCAGATGGTGGTCAGCCCCGCAACGAGCTGCTGGACGTCGTGGAGGTTTGCCCCAAGCCATCGGTGGTAAGGGCTCGCTCGGGCCCCCTGGGCAAGCTCCTGGCATACGTGGTTTGCTTCGCTTCCGGGGAGATCTACGTGGTGGACACGGCAGACGCCCAGGTGGTGGATCGCATCGAGACCGGTGGCGGGCCCAACGACCTGGCGCTCATGCCCGAGTCCGCCCCAGCAGCCCTCGCTGACTTTGGCTTTGTCACCAACTTCGGGGAGCACACCATAGGGGTCGTAGACCTTCGCCCCTCCTCGGAGACCTACCACCAGATGATCGGCCGGCTGGGGTGGCCCGAGGAGCTGATGCAATGAGCGCCCCCCGAGAGATCTCGTCCGGGCTCGGCCTGCTGCTGGTCCTCGCGCTGGTCGGCTGCGCCCAGGAGGAGGTGGTGACGCCCACCCGCTACCTGGAGAGGCCAAACGCAGTGGACTTCTTCTGCGTTGGCTACGTCACGGCCGACTCCGACACCCTCACGGGGCTTCCCGTCGAGGCGTGCGCCGAGGAAGTGGTCCCCGAGGGTGTGAGCCGCTGGCTCTTCGGCCTGGTGGTGAACTCTGCCCGCTCCGAGGTCGCCATGGTGGATTTTAGCAGCGGAGCGCTGGTTGATCTGGCCAACCAAAACCCGGGCTACGGCTTCATACCCGTGGGAGAGAACCCCGTCGGAGTGCGGCTCACCGAGGACGGCTGTGCGGCGTACGTCACCAACCACGGGAGCTGCGACATCTCCGTGGTCAACATCAACCGCACCCTGCACGCCTCGGGGCTGGACGTGGATCCCGACAGCGCACCTGGCGCCGCCACCGGGCGCATCGCCGTGCGCACGCCGTCGGGGCGGCTCCTGGCTCGACCCCATGAGCTGGTGCTTCGGCCCGAGTACCTGGGCACCGATCCGCCGGTGCGGCAGTGCACCAACCTGGAGGGGCACCGCGCCTATGTCAGCCTCCCAGGGTGTGGCCTGGTGGTGGAGATGGACCTGGACTCCGGGCGGGTGCTCCAGTCCCTCAAGTTCGTCGATGGCTCGGTGCAGCAGGCAGGGGTTGACCCGCGCTGCCCGGCCGAGTGCGTGGACTGGCTCGGTGAGGGGGCGGTGGGTGGCGACCTGGCGGAGAACCGCCCCGGTCCCCTGCTGGTTACCAGCGACGGGTTGCGCCTGCTGGTGGGCTCCCTCACCCGGCCCGAGATCACCATCGTGGACCTGGACATTGTCAATGGCCAGTTCTTGAACCCGCGCACCGTCCCCCTGGCCGCCGAGGACAGGGGTGTTCGGCGCATTCGCCAGAGCCCCTACACGTGGAAGAACGACTGGTACTTCTTCTATGTTGTGTCCAGGAGTGGGGCCATCCACGTGCTGGATGCGGACCTGGAGGAGGAGTGCGAGACCAACCCCGACCCCACGGATCCCTTCTTTCCGGACCGGCTGGACGTGGACCCGGCTCAGTGGGATGCGTGGGAGCCTGCCAAGGGCTGCCTGGCTCTCTCCGACCCGGACACACCGGAGCGGGCGCCCGGCGTGGAGTCGCCAGCCATACGGTTGCCCGGGGAGCGCATGGCGGTCGATGTGGCCTTTACGGAGCTGTTCCACGAGGGCTACGAGACCGAGCCGGACTCCCTGCTGGCCCCCTACTACCTGGGCGGGACCTTTGCCTATGCCGTCACCGTGGACGGGGTGGCCTTCCTTGTCAACGTCGATGAGATCTACCCGGGAGAGCTGGACAGCCCCCCGGACCTGACAGTGCTCAACCACCGGAGGGGCGATGGGGTCCACGCCATCCTCTCCCATCAGCTCCGCACCGCCCGAAACACCGACACCAGCGGTGAGTACGACGGACGTCCGCGGGTGGACCCGGAGGACCCACAGCAGCTCTGGGCCGACGGGGAGCGGGTCCTGGAGGAGGACCTGTTTCTCCACGATCACCTGGCGCCGGGCGCTGTGCCGACGGTGGACATCCTGGACCCTTACCGGGCCTCCACCGAGAGCTGGAGCTTGACGTACATGGGGGTCCTGCCCCGGGCGGATCGCGCCTCGGGGCAGCTCGTGCGCGATGACCTGGAGGACCTGGGTCCGGACCTGGCGGAGCTTCGGGACGCAGGGGTTGGCTTTTGCTGGGCCGGGGTTCGAGATGGCGACGTGCTGGAGCTGGCCGGGTGCGGCTCTGACAGCGACTGCAACCTGGGCTACTACTGCTATCGCTCCTTCCTCCAGCCCCTGGGCACCGACGGCATCTGCCTGGCGTCAGACGCCAGGGCCACCCTCGAGGACCGCTGCGAGGTGCTGGCCATCACGTCCCGTCGCTGGGAGGTCCTGCGTGCGGAGGACGACCGGCTGCTGATCGGACCCCTGGAGGTGACCGATGCCACCGCCTGCCTCGCGGAGGATCTCGCCGGCTTCTGCTGCGCCGCGGAGGGAAACGACAGCAGCAGCGGCGACATCGCCGGGATCCTCTCGGGTGGCCGCTGCGTGGCGTCCCCCATGCCGGACCTGGCCTACACCGCGACGCTGGATGGGGGCGACACCCGCCTGGCCTCTTGCTTCGAGGGGCTCTTGCGGTACGTGGTGAGGGTGGGCCCCGAGCAGTACCTGCTGGTCGGCTCCCGCTCGGGGGTGCAGGTGGAGGGCGTCGGAGATGAGGGCGACGGGAACCACTGCGTCGCCGACCCCGGCGCGAGCCCAGTGGAGGTGTCCAGGGTGGATCGCGTCGACGGGCTGGTTTTCCGAAACGGCGTCTTCTCCTTTGAGCTGACCCTGGGCACCGGGGTGAGCCCTGAGCCAGACTACAACATCGTCTTCGACATCACCTCTGGCTTCGAGCCGGAGATGGTGGACCTGTCTGCCCGCCTGCCTGCCACCGTGGAGGCCGGTCCGGACGGCAACCTGTATGTCATAGACGAGGGTGACGAGAACGTGACAGGTGGCCTCCAGGGGCAGGTGCTGAGGCTTTTGCCAGGGGATATTGCGCTCGACACCGGATTTGTGGTTCGATAGGGCCCATGACAACCTCCCGCTATCGACTCAAGATCGGTCCCCAGGAGATCGTCTTGTACATGGGCGAGACCCTGGTGGGGCGCTCGGAGGAGTGCAACCTCTGTCTGGACGACGAGCGGCTCTCCAGGATCCACGCCAAGCTCATCGCCACCGACAGCCAGATTGGCGTGGTGGACATGGGCAGCCGAAATGGCACGTACGTGAACGACACCCGGATCCGAAACCCGGTGCAGCTCTACGACGGGGACCAGATTCGCGTGGGCCAGACAGTTATGACTGTCCACGTGTCCGGGCGCGCGGCGCGCAGCTCCCGCTCCACCGGGAGGACCCTCGGGGGCGCAACCCTGGTGGACATGTCGCCCACGGAGGGAGAGGAGAGCGATGTCCTGTACCGGGTGCTCAAGCTCGGGCGCCTGGAAGAGGCGGAGAAGCTCCTCAAGGCCAGGGTGGCCAACCTGGTCAGGGCGGATCCACCCCTTTCGGTGGATCACGTCCTCTCGCAGAATGTGCAAAACAGCATGGTGGCCATGGCTGACAAGTCCATGGACGCGCGCTGGATCCACCGGCTGTTCAAGCTGCACGTGACCTGTGGCTGGCTCATGACCGAGGAGCTCCAAAAGCGAGTGGAGCAGCTAATTCGGGCCATCGGACGCTCCGGCGGGGACGGCGTCGGAAGCTACCTGTCCCACTGGGCTACCCGAGGCCAGGGGTTGTCAGACACCCAAAAGAGCAACCTCGCCCGCCTGAAGGAGCTGGCCTCGCGCGACTCCAAGCTCTGGCCCGACAGCTAGCGAGGCTGCGCCTCATACCGAGGAGGTGGTGTCGACCAGGGGTGGGGGCCGATGTTGGTGTTTCTGCCCGTATCTGGGGCCTCGCTAGACTGACTGTAGAGGGGAGCTCTGCGGTTCCCCTCCCCCGCAGGCCACTATCCGTGGCCCGCGGGTCCCCCTCCCCTCAGCCCGGCGACACTCGTCGCCGGCCGGTGCACGTGCACCGGCAGCCTGGCGCTGGGAAGTGGTGCGGTCTCAATCGGGCCAGGCAGCGCCCCAATTACTTGACATGCGCACAGAGTGCGTGCTACTCCTACATGTAGGAAATACAGCGCCATGAACCTACAAAAATCCCTACAGACCATCATCTCCCAAGCGGTGCAGGCGTGCATGGACGCGGGGGACTTCCAGGCGCCCATGCCGCGGGTGGTCATCGAGCACCCAAAGCGAGCAGAGCACGGCGACTTTGCATGCACCGTGGCTCTCTCCCTGGCGCGGCCTGCCAGGATGCGACCGCGGGACATCGCAGAGGCCATCGTCTCCAGGATCGAGGATCCCGAGGGGCTGCTGGCTGGAACAGAGATCGCTGGCCCTGGCTTTATCAACCTGAGGCTCTCGGAGTCTGTGTGGCACCGCATGCTGGGGGAGATCCTGGCGGCGGGCGACAGGTGGGGTGCCGGGGAGCCGAAGGGCTCTCCCAGGGTGCTCATCGAGTTCGTGAGCGCCAACCCCACCGGGCCCCTGCACGTGGGCCACGGGCGGGGCGCGGTGGTAGGGGACGCCCTGGCGCGGCTGCTGCGGATGGCCGGCTACAGGGTGACCTGCGAGTACTATCTCAACGACGCCGGGAGCCAGGTGCAGAAGCTGGCCCGGTCGGTGCAGCTTCGTGCCCTGGAGGTGCTGGCCAGGGAGGATCCCGCAAGGGGGATGCCCCCAGAGCCTGCGGAGGGGGAGTGGTACCCCGGTGAGTACGTGATCGATGTGGCGCGCGACTACCTGCGCGAGGTGGGGGAGCCTCCGCAGGGGGATCTGGATGACCAGCAGCTCAGGGAGCTTGCGGCCTTCGCTGTGGAGCGCATGAGGAGAGTGATCGCCGCCACCCTGGACAGGATGAACATCTCCTTTGACGTGTGGTTCTCCGAGCGTTCGTTGCACGACAGCGGGGCCCTCGAGCAGGGCATCGAGGAGCTGCGACGCTCAGGACACATCTTCGAGCGAGATGGCTCGCTCTGGTTTCGTTCAACTGCCTTTGGAGACGAAAAGGACAGGGTGGTGGTGCGCAGCTCCGGCGAGCCCACCTACTTTGCCGCGGACATCGCCTACCACCGGGACAAGTACGAGCGGGGCTTCTACCACCTCATCAACATATGGGGCGCGGATCACCACGGCTACATCCCCCGCATGAAGGGCGCCGTGCAGGCCCTGGGTCGGGAGGCCGACTCCCTGGAGATACTCCTGGTGCAGTTCGTGGCCCTCATCAAAGGTGGTGAGAAGGTCAAGCAGGGGAAGCGGCTGGGCCAGTTCGTCACAGTGGACGAGGTCGTGGACCAGGTGGGGGCCGACGTGGCGAGGTACTTCTTCCTGGAGCGCAAGCTGGATGCCCAGGTGGACTTCGATCTGGACGTGGCTCTATCGGAGGACCCCAAGGAGAACCCGGCCAGGTACTCGCAGTACGGCCACGCTAGGGCCTGCTCCATTCTTGCCAAGGCCGAGGCGGAGCTCGGGCAGCCCGTTCCAGAGTACGACCCGGCGCTGGCGGCGCGGCTGACCCACCCGGACGAGCTGGCGATATTGCGGCGGCTGGTGGACTTCCCCGTGCTGGTGGCCGAGGCTGCCGAGGCCAGGGAGCCCCACAGGGTGGTGGCCTGGTTGCACGACCTGGCCCGGGCCTTCCAGAGCTACTACACCCGCCTGCGACGGGAGGAGGACACGGTGCTGCCTCCTGCCAGCCAGCGGGGTGAAGGCTGGGAGCGGCGCTGGGACGTGGAGAAGATGCAGGCGCGCCTCCTGTGGGTGGAGGCCATCCGCCTGGTGAGCCGCAACGCGCTCACCCTGCTGGGGCTAAAGGCACCCACCTACATGGTGCGGCTAGAGGATCCCGACATCACCGGAGGCGAAGATGCGTGACTCGGATCGACTCAAGGAGAAGCTGGATGTCAGCCTGGACAACAGGCAGATATTCTACCTGTTTTTCGGTAGCTCGGTGGTGGTATGCCTGGTGTTCGTGGTGGGTGTGCTGGTGGGCAAGCGGCTCGAGAAGCGGAAGCTTCGGCACCACCCCCCTGCGGCCGCTGACGAGCTGGCAATGGTTGATCGCGATACCAGGCTGGCTGCAAAGGGGCTCACCTTCCACGACGAGCTGATCAAGCCGGACGCGCGCTTTGTCAAGAACGCTCCCCCCGAGGTGGCCGAGTGGCGTGACATGGGCCAGGGGGGACAGGTGGAGTCTGGGCAGCCCGGCAGCGCTGGCGTCGTGGCGGTGGGGCGTGGAAGCAGCGCCAGAGGAGGGCAGGGCGCCGACAGCCTCTCCCCCAGCGCTGCGACCGGCAGGCTCGGCAGGAGATCAGGGGGCTCTCGGAGGTCCAGGGCCGCGAGGGTGCCCAGGAGGGGGTACACCCTCCAGGTGAGCGCCTTCCAGTCCAAGATGGAGGCCGATCAGATGATCAAGAAGCTGCAAAAAAGCGGCTACCGCCCATACGTGGTGGCCTCCAAGCTGCCCCGTCGCGGGGTCTGGTACCGGGTACGGCTGGGCACCTTTCAGAGCTGGGGTCAGGCCATGGCGGCCAAGCGGAAGTTCGAGGAGAAGATCAACATGACCGCCTACGTGTCCCGCCGCTAGCCCGACCTTACCTCCTGTCTCCACCTGCGCCCCGGGTGCCTCGGCTCCCTTCCAGCACATCCATTCTCATCAGGTGAATCCAGTGACGGTTGCCCACCCCTGGCAGGGCAGACCAAAAAATTGGCGCCCATTTTCGCCCTTGGCTATTGTGGAGGTCATGTCGGTACCTCGACCCCGAATCATTGTTGCGGCGGCAGCGCTGCTGGTCTGTCTCTCCTCCCTGCCGCGGGCTGCGGCCGCCCGTGGCCCGGGGCGGATCCGCGCCAAGGCAGTCCTGGTGGTGAGCTTTGACGGCCGCAGGGTGCTCTATGGGCGCAACGCCGGTCAGGTGCGGTCCATCGCGAGCATCTCCAAGCTCATGGCCTCGCTGGTGATCATGGACCACCGGCTGCCCCTTGACGGGATCACCACCATCTCCGCGGTGGACGTGAAGGTGGGCTCAGGGGGGTGCCGCACTCGGCTCCTGCGGGGAATGAAGCTGCGCAACCGGGACCTCCTCCACGCGGCCCTGTTGGCCTCGGACAACAGGGCCATCTCTGCCATGGGTCGCGCAGTGGGGCTCACCCCCCGCAAGCTGGTGGCGGCCATGAACGCCAGGGCCCGGAAGATGGGTCTTGTGCGGACCAGGTTCATGGACCCGGTGGGCATAAACCATGGAAACGTCTCGACCGCGTACGAGGTGGCGAAGATCCTGCGCCAGGCAGTGCTAAACCCGGTGCTGCAGAGGGTCATGCGCACCCGCGACTACTTCTTCCGGCCCATCTGGCCCCGTCGGCGCGCCATCAACTACCACAACACCAACTCCCTGGTGCACCGGCTCAGGTTCCCCGTGTACGGCGGAAAGACCGGGTTCAACAACAAGGCCGGATACTGCTTCACCTCGGCCATGAGGCTCCCAGGGGCTGGTCCCGTGCTCGTGGTGGTGCTCGGGAGCACATCCAAGACCCAGCGCTTCTCCGACTTCTTCAGTGTGCTTGCCCACCTGCGGCGGCTGGGCAAGGTTCATGCGACCCGCCGGGTGGCTCACCGGGGGCGTGGCAGGCGGGGACGCCCAGCGCTGCGGCGCCACCGCGGGATCACTCGGAGGCGTCACCGCTCCCGGCGGCTTGGCATCAGACGGGGGCGCTCCCGCCGGCGCCTGAGCCGCCGGCGCCTGAGCCGCCGGCGCCTGAGCCGCCAGCGGCGCGGCTCCCATGGGCGTATCTCCCGCCAGCGTCCGAGGCGCCGCCCCCCCCATCTCTACGCCGAGGACGGCGACTAGGCCCGGCTCCTTCTCGGGTGGGGCTCTCCCATCCTTTCGGACCCGGCGGACCCGGCGGACCTGGCGGACCTGGCGCCCTCGCAGGCGGGCGTCCGAGATCCGACCGGCGGGTGTCCGGTATCCGTCCGGCGGGCGTCCGGTATCCGTCCGGCGGGCGTCCGGTATCCGTCCGGGCGTGGCCCCGTATGTCCACACCAGGCTGATATTGCAGCCCAAGAAAGCTCGGCACCGACCTTGCATTGGAGGGGGCTCGTGGGCCTGCCAAGCCCCGCGAGTTGGGAGGATGTGAGGCGCCCTGGCCCGGCGCGGGCGAGGTGCCAAACGAAGAGGCGAGTGAACCAGCCACGAAAGGACGTGCTCCATGGGCGAGAAGAAAAAGAACAAGAAGCGCTCCATCCTGGAGATGCTCAAGGATCTCGAGAAACGGTTCGGAAAGGGGTGCATCATGCGCCTGGGGGATAGAGCGGTGGAGCCTGTGCCCTCTATTCCCACGGGCTCCCTGGGCCTCTACCTGGCCCTGGGGACCGGCGGCCTGGCCCGGGGGCGGCTCATCGAGGTGTACGGCCCGGAGAGCTCGGGGAAGACCACCCTGGCCCTCTCCGCCATCGCCCAGGCCCAGCGCCAGGGAGGGCTGTGCGCCTTCATCGACGCCGAGCACGCCCTGGATGTGCAGTACGCGGGCCGGCTGGGGGTTCAGCCAGAGGAGCTGCTCATCTCCCAGCCGGACTACGGGGAGCAGGCCCTGGAGATAGTGGACCAGCTCTGCCAGAGCCAGGCGCTGGCGCTCATCGTGGTGGACTCGGTGGCTGCGCTAGTGCCGCGAGCAGAGCTGGAGGGGGAGATCGGCGACGTGCACGTGGGGCTCCAGGCTCGGCTCATGAGCCAGGCCATGCGCAAGCTGGCGGCGGTCTCCTCCAGGAACGACACCACGGTGCTGTTCATCAACCAGCTCCGCCACAAGATCGGCGTACAGTTCGGGAGCCCGGAGACCACCACAGGCGGCAACGCGCTCAAGTTCTATGCATCCGTGCGCCTGGACATTCGGCGCATTGGCCAGGTCCGGACCGACGGGGACGACGCCAACGGCACGCGGGTGCGGGTCAAGGTGGTGAAGAACAAGCTCGCCCCGCCTTTTCGCAAGGCCGAGTTCGAGGTGCTGTTTGGCACCGGGATAAACACGGGCGGGGAGCTGGTGGACCTGGGCGTGGAGCGCAAGCTCGTGGAGCGCTCCGGGAGCTGGTACAGCTACGGCGAGCACCGCATGGGGCAGGGCCGGGAGCGGGCGGTGGCCTTCCTGGCGGAGAACCCCGAGCTCGGGGTGGAGCTCAGGAGCGCGATCCTGGCTGCCGAGGGGGTGCTGGGGCCGGATCCCGCTCCGGCCCTGGTCGCGGCCGGCGGAGCAGATGGCGACGCGACGCAACAGGCCCAGGAGGCTGGCCGATAACCGAGGTGGTCGCGACTGCACCAAGGAGGAGCCCCATGAAACGGAAGCTCATCAAGACGCTCGTGCCGTTTGCCACCCTCTGGAGCTGCCTGGCTCTGGGTTGCGCGGACTACGGTAGCTGTGACCTGGGCGGGAGCTGCCCAGGAGAGGAGACGTGTGTGCCTGGCGGGCGGGTCTGCCAGGGAGACCTGCTGGTGATCTGCGGTCCCGAGGGCGGCGTCGCCGAGCGGCGCCCCTGTCCCTTTGGCTGCGAGGATGAGTCGGGGAGCGGGGAGTGCTTGGAGTGCTCCCCCGGCAGCAGCACCTGCCAGGGAGACGAGCTGGTCCGCTGCAGCGCCGCTGGCCAGGTGCTGACCAGCAAGCTCTGCGACCATGGCTGCGATCCGGTGGGAAGGAGCTGCCTGGAGTGCGAGGCGGGAGAGCTCTTCTGCGACGGAGACCTCCAGGTTGAGTGCGGCCCCGGCGGAGCACGAGGAGCTGTGATCCCCTGTGAGCATGGCTGCGCCTCCCACAGGGGGGTGTGCAACGAGTGTCCACCCGGGGAGCCGAGCTGCGATGGCCCCTACCGGGTCGTCTGCAGCGAGGATGGCGAGGAGATGTTCAGCGAGCCGTGCCTGCACGGGTGCAACGAGCAGCTAGCCATGTGCAACGAGTGTGCCCCCTCGCAGGCCTTCTGCGACGACGACGAGCTGGTCCTCTGCACCGAAGGGGGGCTGCCGGGACCGAGGGAGAGCTGTATTCTGGGCTGTGAGCCCCAGGGTGCTCCGGCTCGCTGTCGATCCTTTGTGCCCACAGGGCTGCTGGAGTCGGACCTGCACGTGGGCACCGAGGATCTGGATGTGACGACCACGGTGGAGGTGGACACCGACGCGCCCGCCGTGGGGGGTGTCCCGCCAGCATCCTGGCGCGTGGTGAGTCAGCCTGGCGGGGGACCAGACCTGCTGGTGGTGCACTACCACGACCTGCTCGTGCAGCCGGGGGCGTTGCTGCGGGTGCGGGGATCGAGGGGGATCGCCCTTGTGGCCTCCGGACGCATGGAGATCGCCGGGCTGATCGATGCCGCTGCCAGGAGCGGTGTTGCCGGGCCGGGTGGCAGAGACAGCCAGGCCGCCTCCATGTGGCCAGAGCCCACCGACGGTGGCGCTGGTGCGCTCTTGGCCGGATGCGGCTACGAGGCCACCGGCGGTGGAGGGGGTGGGCTCGGCGCCGAAGGGGGAGATGGGGGCAGCGCTTTTTTGCCCCTGACAACGGGGGGTATCGGCGGGGCGGACATGCTCTCCTCTGGCGGCGGCGTGGCCCTCTGGGGAGGTGGCGCGGGCGGACGGGCCTCCTACTGGGTTCCGAATGGTGGAGGTGGCGGCTCCCCTGGCGCTGGGAGCGGCATTGGGGGGGGAGGAGGCGGAGCGCTGCTGCTCGCGGCCGCCGAGGAGATCCGGATCCCCTGCGCGGCAGGCGCTCCCTGCGGCCGGGTGGACGTCTCCGGTGGTGGAGGTGGTGGCTGGGGCGCCGGGGGCGGAGCAGGGGGCACGCTGGTGATCGAGGCTCCCTCGGTGGTCGTGGAGGGTTCCCTCATGGCCGTAGGAGGCGGCGGCGCCTGTGGTGGCGTTGGCCTCCCAGGACAGGACGGCTCCGTGGGCGGCCGAGGCTGCGCCTTTCCAGACAGCAATGGCGACGGAGGCGACGGAGGCATGGGAGAGGAGCACACGGACAGCGGCGACGGAGTGAACGGAGAGGGCGTGCTGTGCGTCGAGCCATCCTCTGCGGGTGGCGGCGGAGGCGCAGCCGGGAGGATCCGCATCGCCACCGCCCAGGCCAACCTTTCGGCCGCGCTCGGCGCCACGGCCGTGATCCGAGCCGCGAGCTGCGTCCAGACCGCCTCGGATTGCCTGGTGGCCCTGGTGGCTCAGTAGCGCCGGGCCCTGCAGCCCCGTCCGCTCGAGGAGATCGTGCTCCCGGCTTCCCTCCTCGCCTAGCCCGGCATCGCCCTTCCACCCTCTTTTTGTACGAAAGGCTGGCATTTGATTCCCCATCTGGCGTGGGCACATTGCATGTGGTATCCCTATTGGCTGGCTGGTTCGTGCCCCCAAGACAGCCATGTGTCGCCCCGCGGAAGGCGAACAACCCGTACAGTGGAGGGATACTCTGATGCCCGGTCGCCTGATTGAGCCTTACGGTGGAGAGCTGGTAAATCTTTTCCTCTCTGGGCAGCGGACCGAGGAGCTGCGCCAGGACTCGA
>JAJRWW010000285.1 GCA_024276595.1 Myxococcota bacterium | reverse complement strand
GACCTGGAGCAGCGGAATCCCAAGCTCACCTTCGTCGATGGCCTCCTGGAGGGCAAGCTCGAAGCGATTGGCCTGGGAGGCCACGGAGTCCAGGAGGACGGTCTTGACGGTCTTCCCGCCGATGCGACGGTCCTCGAAAACGTACAGGGTCGGGGCGCGATCGGCGGCGTAGGTCGGGGGAAAGACCTTGTCGCCTTGGCCACCGGCGGAGACGAGCCTGCTGGAGACTCGGAATGCGGCGTCGCTGCCAACCGCATCTCGAAGACGGTGGAGGGTCAGGGTGCCATGGGCTTCGTTGTGCTCTGTCATTGGAGACGCTCCTTGTACAGCTCGAGCCAGGAGGCATTGAGGTCGTTGCCACCAGCATCCAGGCAGCCCCGCTCAGGTTCCAGAATCTCCCTGATAAGCTCGATCTTGGTTATTGGGTTGCTGGCGGCCTCCATGCCGCTGCAGTGGCTCTCGATGAAGCTCTCGGGCTCCATGTGTGTCCGTGGAGGACATAATCGGGCGGGCGCCGCCATGGCGATCTCAGTCATGTTTCGCTCCACGGTCTGAATATTCGGATTGCACGGACCCAGCGGCCCAGGGTCGCCGCACCTTGTGGCGAGTGTGAAGCTTATCGAATGGGCCGTGCACGAACAACGTGAAAGATGGGGGTTGGACACAACCTGTCACGCTGAGCGTGTGTTCAGAGCTTCGGTCAACTCGTTGGGCCCCGGGACCAGAGGATCGCTATCCGGCCCTCCCCCTGCTCCGGAAAAACCGCACAGGCCTGGGCGGAGCCGGGCTTACAGCCGTATTGACTGGTTGACTGAAAGCATGTTCAGGTTAGTATTGATCTGATGATGATCGGCACGACTGTGCCGGCCCTCTGGCAACGGTGCCGATGGTCGGCGCCTCTGTGCCGGCCATGGCGGAGCAACCATGCAAGACCTCCAACCCTCTGAGCCGGCCCTGGCCAGGCTGCTCGACGCCCTGGGCGACGCCCCACTGTCTGGCACGGCGAGGGCGGTGCTCCAGAGCCGCTACCTGCGCCGAAACCGAAGGCGAGAGGTCTGCGAGACCCCTTCGGAGCTTTTCGAAAGAGTTGCTCGCCACGTCTGTGAGGCGGAGCCCCCCCAGGCGCGGGAGGAGGCGCGGCAGATGTTCTCGGCCCTGATGCGCGCCGGGCTGTTTCTGCCCAACTCACCGACGCTCATGAACGCAGGGCTGCCACGGGGCCAGCTTGCCGCCTGCTTCGTGCTCCCCGTTGAGGACTCCATCGAGGAGATCTTCGAGGCGGTCAAGAGCATGGCGCTGGTGCAAAAGACCGGCGGTGGCACCGGTTTCTCCTTTGGCCGGCTGCGCCCGCGGGGGGATCCGGTCTCCACCACCGGGGGGACGGCCTCGGGCCCGGTGGCCTTCCTGGAGGTGTTCGACGCCGCCTCCGAGTCCATTCGCCAGGGGGGCCGGCGCAGGGGAGCCAGCATGGGAGTGCTGGAGGTGCACCACCCGGACATCCTCGAGTTCATCGGCGCCAAGGCCAACCGGCGCCGGCTCACCAACTTCAACCTGTCGGTGGGCCTGACCGAGGAGCTCATGGCGGCGCTAGGGGCGGGAGGCTCCCTTGCGTTGAGGTACCCGAGTCACGGAGAGACCCGCTCGGAGCTGGAAGCCAGCCGAGTCTTTCGCCTGCTGGCCCGCAGCGCCTGGCAGACCGGTGAGCCCGGGGTGCTCTTTTTGGACCGCATGGAGGCCGACAACCCCACCCCGGAGCTGGGGCTGCTGGAGACCACCAACCCCTGCGGTGAGCTGCCCCTGCTCCCGTACGAGTCGTGCAACCTGGGCAGCGTGAACCTGGCGCGCTTCGCCTCCGGGGGCTCGGTGGACTGGCCCGCCCTGGCCTCGGCGGTGCGATGGGGCGTGAGAATGCTCGACGACGTAATCGACACCACCAGCTTCCCTCTTCCGAAGATCGCCGAGGCCACGGCCAGGACCCGCAAGATCGGCCTCGGCGTCATGGGGTTCGCAGATCTCCTCATCCACCTCCACATCCCCTACGACAGCCCTCGCGCCCTGGATGTGGCCCAGGAGGTGATGTCCTTTGTGCGACGCGCCTCCCGGGAGGCATCCGAGGAGCTGGCCCGCCGCCGTGGCCCCTTCCCGGCCTACGAAGGGAGCCGGAGCGCCGCGCGGGGCGAGCCCCCCCGTCGAAACGCCACCACCAACACGGTGGCGCCCACGGGCACCATCTCCATCCTGGCCGGCTGCAGCCCGGGGATAGAGCCCATCTTCGCACCGGTGCTTCGGCGGCGCATGCTGGACGGCCAGCAGGCCGTGGAGGTGCACCCTCTCCTGGCCAAAGAGCTGGAGAGGCTGGCCAGGAAGCCGGGCCTCGACCCCAAGGAGCTGCTCGGCCGCATGGCCGAGGCCGGGCACGCCCGGGTTGAGGGGGTGCCCGAGGAGCTGGCCCGGCTCTTCGTCACGGCCCACCAGGTGAAGCCTTCGCACCACGTGAAAGTGCAGGCGGCCTTCCATAGACACACGGACAACAGCGTCTCGAAGACTGTCAACCTCCCCGCGAGCAGCAGCCCAGAGGATGTGGAGGAGATCTTCTGCCTGGCTCACGAGCTGGGCTGCAAGGGGATAACCGTCTACCGAGACGCCAGCCGCGAGGACCAGGTGCTCTCCAGGGCCACCCAGCAGGCCCCTGGCGGGGCTGGGCCCCAGACGGACGTGAGCTGCCAGTGCTGCCATGCTTGACCTCGACTTGGAGCCGTTGGTGCGCTAAGCTCTCGTCTCAGCCCGGGGCCACCCTCCCTGGCCGTCCCCAACACCGGGTCCCGGGCCTGGCCATGCATAGGGGTCAACCATGCCTAGCTCCCGTGTAACTTCGCCAGCTCGTGCGCCGCTGCTCACCGTTGGGCTCGTCGTGGCCGGGCTGATCTCCCTCTTTGCGGCCGCCTGCGGTAGCCGCACTCCATTTGGGGACTACCGTGACTGTCTGCGGACCGGGGCCTGCGAGTGCCTCACCACGGCGGACTGCCCGGAGCCCCTGGAGTGCATCAATGGCCGCTGCGGCATGCGCCCGGACGGGGGAGGCTCCCTGCTGGGCTTCGGAGAGCGGTGCGAGACGGACGACCAGTGCGAGTCCGACCGCTGCATCTCCAACAACCGCGGGACCTACAAGGTGTGCACCAGGGCCTGCGAGGGGGACTGCCCCCCGGGCTGGGACTGCAAGGTCCGCCCGGGCGTGGAGGAGGAGAGCCTGTGCGTTCAGCACCTCTCCCGCCTCTGCGCGGAGTGCTCGGTGGACGACCACTGCAACCCGGCCTTTGGCGACTACTGCCTGACCCTGGACGGGATCCAGGGCTGCGCCATGGGCTGCACCTGGGAGGACTGCCCGGACGGCTACCAGTGCCAGACGGTGACCACCAGCGCCGGCCCGGCCAGGCAGTGCGTGCCGCAGGTGGGCTCCTGTCGATGCACCCCCGAGAACGTGGGCCTCTCTCGTAGCTGCGTGGTCGAGAACACCTTTGGCCGCTGCCACGGGGAGTCCACCTGCCTGCCCTCTGGCCTCTGGAGCGACTGCGACGCCACGGCGCCCGAGCCCGAGGTGTGCAACGGCAGAGACGACAACTGCGACGGCCTGGTGGACGCGGACGACCCGGCGGTGGACATCTCTTCGCTCCCCGCCGATCCCCCATACCCGGCCTGCCGTACGGGGGCCGCGGGCGCCTGCGAAGGGCGCTGGACCTGCCAGGAGACCTCCGAGGACCTCTTCGGGTGGGTGTGCGACGCCCTGGACCCGGTGGAGGAGATCTGCGACGGCAAGGACAACGACTGCGACGACGAGGTGGACGAGGGCTTCCTCGACCCCGAGGGCCGCTACGTACACCCGAACCACTGCGGATCCTGTGCCATGGACTGCGAGGAGATCGTGCCCAACCTGGCCACGGGCCCTGGCGGCCAGGTGCTCCTGGGGGCGGTCACCTGCGAGCTGCGCGGCGGCTCGCCCACCTGCGTGCCACAGCTTTGCGCCGACGGCCACGCCCCCTTCCCGGAGGCCCAGCCGGTGCTCTGCCTGGAGCTGGTGAGCCCACAGTGCCAGGTGTGCACCTCCAGCGGCGACTGCCTCCTTTCGGTGGATCGATGCGAGCCGGTGGGAGAGGATCCCCACGATAGCTGCCTTCAGGGCTGCGGCGCCGACGCCCCCTACGGTGACTGCGACGGCCAGGTGGGCACACAGGGCTGCTGCCCCTCCGACAGCCTCTGCCAGGACGTGGGCGGCCGGCTGCTCTGCGTCCCCACGGCCGGGAGCTGCGACTGCAACGCCGACCGGGTGGACGCCCTCCGCCCCTGCCTGCTCACCGGAGAGGCCGGCGCCATCTGCGTGGGCCAGCAGCGCTGCCAGGCGCTGCCCGGGGGGGTCTTCGCCTGGTCCGAGTGCGACGCCTCGGAGACCGTGGTGGAGGTGTGCGACGGGGAGGACAACGACTGCAACGGCATCGTGGACGACCCCTTCGTGGACACCCAGGGGAGCGGCACCTACGACGTGGACGAGCACTGCGGCGCCTGCAACGAGAACTGCCTGGCCCAGTGGAGCCCCCAGATCCAGCACGCCATTGGCGGCTGCGTCTTCCAGCCAGGCGATCCCCCCGGCTGCGAGATCGTGGCCTGCACCACCGAGGTGGCGGGCGGGGGCGGGACCTGCCGCCTGGACACGGACTGCGGCGCCGGCTACCAGTGTCACCCGGTCTACCACCAGTGCACCCGCTCCTGTATCACTTCGGTCGACTGCAACGGCGGTGTCTGCTCGGAGGGGCTCTGCACCACGAGCTGCTCCACCAACAGCGAGTGCGTGGCGCGCTACGGGCAGCCCTCTGCCTGCCTGGGCGGCCTCTGCGGAGCCGAGTACCAGTTCCACGACGTGGACGAGGTGGACTCCAACGGCTGCGAATGTGCCGCCCCCCTCACTGGAGCCACGGACTCGCCAGACGTCTACCCCACCTACCCGGAGGCGGGCTGGCCATACGTGGATCGCAACTGCGACGGGGTGGACGGCGACCTGGCGGGCGCCCTCTTCGTATGGTCTGGAACAGACGCCAGCCAGGGCACGAGGGACCATCCTTTCAGAACCCTGGCCGAGGCGCTCGCCGCATTCAACCCGGCCACCACCAGCCAGATCCTCGTGGCCGCGGGTTACTACGAGGAGACGGTGATCCTCTCGGCCGGCATGCGCCTTTACGGTGG
>JAJRWW010000284.1 GCA_024276595.1 Myxococcota bacterium | reverse complement strand
ATGCTCTGCATGGACTGCCACACAACCGGAGACGTGCACGGCGACGGCTTCCTGGCCGGCACAACCCTGGGACAGGTGGAGATAGAGTGCGCCGACTGCCACGGCACGACGAGGAGCTACCCCTGGGAGCTCCCCCTGGGCACTGGCGAGGAGCTCGGCGGCAAGAGCCGGGGGGCGGGTCCCAGAGGGCTCACCCGCACCCTCACCTCCAGGATGCGCCACGCAACCACATACCCGGTGGAGGACGGCTACCTGCTCACTGCCCGCGGGAACCCCTTTGGGAACGTGGTGCGTCGCGGCGGCTCGGTGATTGTCCACACCGCCTCGGGCAAGTCCCTCACCTTGCAGCCGCTGAAGGCCCTCGCCCTGGGCAACAGGCTCTCTGTGGCCGGCAGGGTGGCCATGTCACAGGTGTCCGGCCACATGGAGAAGATGGAGTGCTACGCCTGCCACGGCACCTGGACCCCACAGTGCTACGGGTGCCACGTGAAGGTGGACTACTCCGGGGGCAAGCGCTCCTTCGACTGGGTCGAGGCGGGCCACCTCCACTCCAGACCCGAGCACCTCGCCGACAAGGGCGAGCAGGGCTACGACACGTCTGTCCCCGGGATGGTCACCGAGCAGCGATCCTACCTCCGTTGGGCCAACCCGACCCTGGTCATCAACGGCGAGGGGCGCGTCTCCCCGGCCGCCCCCGGCTGCCAGGTGAGCGCCACAGTCATCGGACCCGACGGGGAGGTGATCCTGAGCAACCACATCTTCCGCACCGGCCCGGGGCAGGAGGGCGGAGGTCCCCGGGGCCAGCTCTCCATAGACATCAGCCCGACCCAGCCTCACACCACCGGCAAGTCCCGCTCCTGCGAGTCCTGCCACACCTCGCCGAAGGCCCTGGGGTACGGAATCGCTGGTGGGCGGCTCAACCGTCCCTGGGACAGGCGGGTGGTGGTGGACCTCATGACGGCCGACGGCACGGTCCTGCCCCGCTCCGCTCGTTCCCAGATGGAGCCCATCGTAGGGCTTGCGGCGGACTGGTCGCGCCTGGTCACCGAGGAGGGGAGGCAGCTCCAGACGGTGGGCCACCACTGGCCCCTCTCCCGGCCGCTCAGCAACGAGGAGCGGGCCCACATGAGCCGCCAGGGGATCTGTCTCTCCTGCCACCGCGACATCCCATCGGGATCTCTTGCCGTAAGCCTCCTGCACCACGTTGCAAGGGCGTCCGGCAGGATCCCGATGACACCCGGAGAGCACGACCGGATGGTACACGGCATCCTGCTCACCTCTGCCTGGAGCCAGGTGCTCCTGGGCGCCCTGGGAGCGCTTGTCCTGCTGGGCATGGCCTTGGGTGGGGCCATGTGGCTTCGGCGAACGCGCAAGCGCAAGCGCCGGGGGGAGCCAGGGGAGCCAGGGGAGCCAGTAGCAGCGCAGGGGCCCAGTACGACCGGGCAAACCTCGGCGCCGAAAGGCGGCGCTAGATCCGGGCGACCCCCAGACAGATCGCGTGAAAAGAGGCCACCAGCGCAAGAAACACCGCCCGAGAGCTGAGCGCGCTCAAACCGGGGAAGCGATAGCCGATGGCGTCGTGCCTGCACTGGCCGATGCAGTCGCCGCAGAGAGTGCAAGAAGGGCCCGGCCTGCGGCGACGGATGTCCTCCGCAAGAAGGGCGTCGTAGCGACACACCGCCGAGCAGCGGCCGCAGCCGGTGCACGCATCGCTCAACCGGACCCTGTGGGGCGAGAGCCTCCCCAACCCCACCGCCAACAGGCCCATGGGGCAGTACCAGGTGCAGTGGGCCATGGTGCCCACCCTGCGGGACCACAGGAGCATGATCCCGATCCCCACCAGGCCGAAGCCGAGACCCATGGCGGCCGCCAGCCAGCCTGGAGCTCCTGCGGCCCGCAGGGCCAGGGCCACCGCCGCCACCCCCACCAGGGTCACCCAGCGCAGCCACCTGCGCCACCCCCCGGGAGCATCCCGCGGTCTCCTCCCGGCAGCCACCGTGTTGTCCCAGGCGCCGAAGTAGCAAAAGTAGCTGCACCAGGCGGGGCCCACAAGCAGCACCGCAACGCCAAAAAGAACCGGCATGAACAGGCCCGCCCCTCGATACAGTGGGCCGCCAACGATCACGGCAGGAACGGGCAGGTGGAGCCGCCCGGACATGAGCATCCACTCCAGCCCCGCCATGCCGAGCAGGAGCTGCACAAAAAACAGCGCGGAGAAGGCCAGCCAAAGGCGGCTTCGAGTGGTCGCCTGGAGGGAGGGGTCCATGAGCCTGCTGGCCAGCCAGCCTGCGTAGGTGGAAAGAGCCAGCACAAGGGGCCAGCCTCCCCCTGGCCAGAGGCGCTCGGGCAGCAGCATGGGCGGGGTGACCTTGACCTGCACGAAGCCGAGGCCGAGCGCGGTCAGCCAGAAGGCAGCCACCCCCACGCCAGCGGGGATCCCCTCTCCGGCGGATCCCATGGCCCGCGGGTAGCGCGCCAGCATCCCCTTGCCCTCCAGCAGCAGCGCGGCCCAGGCAGTTGCCGCAGAGACCAGCACCAGGATCGCGGCCAGGCGCGCCCAGGGGAGGCCCATTCGCTGGCGAAGCCCTGCCATGAGCGCGAGCTGCACCAGCCAGTAGGAGGCCCCCAGGAGCAGCAGCGACTGGGCCACCCGCAGCGCCCAGCGGCGGCGAATGAGCAGGATCAGCGGCGCCAGGGCAGCGGCCGTCATTGCCCCCAATCGCCCGGTCCGAAGGAAATGGGCGCCCAGCAGCCAGAAGGGCAGCACGACCGGGATGATTCGCAGGGTATTTGTCACAGGTACGGGCGCCCCCACGCCGTTGGTAGCATAGAGGGTCGGCTGGAGGTCAGAGGGCCTGGGCGTCGCCGCGGATCCCAACGCGGGTGAGCGCTGGCTGCAGCCCCTTGCCGCTCGCCTCCAGGGCCGACTCCACCAGGCGCACGAGACCGTGGCAGCAGGGCACCTCCATGAAGGCCACCTCCACGCTCTGGATCTCGTTGAAGCGGAAGATCGCCGTCAGCTTGTCCAGGTACGCCGAGGTGTCGTCCAGCTTTGGGCAGCCGATGATGAGCACCCTCCCGGCCAGCATGCTCCTGTGGAAGTCCGGGTGGGCAAAGGGCACGCAGTCGGCGGCGATGAGCAGCTTGGCCTGATGGAAAAAGGGCGCCTGGACCGGGGCCAGGTGGAGCTGCACCGGCCAGTTGGTTAGGGCCGAGGGCTGCTTTGCGCCCTCCACCGCGCCTCCGGCAGAGCCGGGCCCGGCGGTGGGAGCCATGGCCCCCACGGGCGTGAGCTGGCGCACCGCCGCGCCCGGGCAGCCCCCCACGTGCGGATGCTGCGTCGGACCGGCGCCGGCGGAGGCCTTTCGAGCCTCTCGCTGGCGCTCCAGGTGCGCCGCCACGGCACGCTCATCGAACATGGGGGCGTCTCGCTCCTCGATCGTTATGGCGCCCTGGGGGCATTCGCCGAGACAGTCCCCCAGACCGTCGCAGTAGCTCTCGCTGACCAGCTTCGCCACTCCGTCGACGATCTGGATTGCCCCCTCGTGGCAGGCGTCCACGCAGAGGGCGCAGCCGTCACATTTCTCCTCGTCGATGGTGATGATCTTGCGAACGGGCATGTCTTTCTCCTTGTTGCAAAGTACAGTTGTGCGCTTTGCAATGCAAACCGAATGCCAAGGACAAACAAGCAGAAGCCGTGGGCCCCATCAACCAACCGTGGAAAGAGCAGCGAAATATGGGTGCCATGTGCACCGATATATGGTTTCTCACCCGAATATGGTTGCACGCCACGGGCATCCGGCACGAATCGCGGGGCATGGCTCACTCACGGACCAGCAGGCGCTCTGGGTCGAGCGCTTGTGGATGTGCTCCACGGCGCGGCAAAGTCGTCTCCACCACTTGACCCCCAGATCCAACCCCCTCATACTCAAGCGGATGTTGTGCAGTCGAAGGGACCCCCTTTTTCATCACCATAGGAGGCCACGAAGGTGAGCTACAGAACATTGGTAGGGCGAGGAGGCAGAGGCCGGCAAGGCGGGGCGAGGCGGGATCTGTGTCGGCGGTGGTCACTGGCCAGGGGTCGGGGTGATCGCGTGCGGCTTCTCGTGCTCGTGCTGGGAGTCCTCGGGCCGGCCTGGGGCGGCGGTGGCTGCGATGATGGCGCTGGCGAAGGCGACTGGGACTGGATCGTCAGCCGGGGTGCGACGCGCTGCGGGAGCGCGGATGCGGTCGCCGTGGCTGGCGACACCCTGTACGTGGCCACCGACGGGGACGATGCGAGCACTGGGACCAGCCGCGCGACGGCCTTCCGAACCCTGGCGCGCGCCCTCTGTAACGTTCAGGCCGGGCAGACAGTGCTCATCTCGCCCGGCATCTACAGCGAATCGGTTCTCATGGGCGGCTTCAGCGGGGATGCGAGCCCGATCGTCATCCGGGCGGACACCAGCGGCGGCGGCGCCGTCGTGCTGGACGGCGGGGGCACGATGACCTTCGGGCTATGCCTCGTCGACTCCACTGGCGTGCGGGTCGAGGGCATCACTTTTCAAAACTACACGGACATGGGGCTCTTCGCCGTCAACGTGCACGACCTCGAGATCCGTTCGAACGTCTTTGCCGACAACGGCCGCAGCGCGATCATGCCCGACAATGGCGGCGAGGGCTATGGGGTCGGCGTGGTGGACGGCTGGAACGTGACCATCGAGGGCAACGAGGCCCGAGGCAATGGCCCGGACGCCGCGGGCCGGGCCCGGGACAATCTCGGCACCGGGATCGACACCTACAACATCCACAACTCGGTCATACGGGGAAACCACGGCCACCACAACATAGGCGGGGCCATGCTCGTCGAAGACAGCGTCGACGTCCTCGTGGAGCAGAACCTCCTCGAGGACAACGACCTCCACGCGCTGACCTGGGACGATGGGGGGCTGTGGGTGGACGGCGGCCACGGGATCACGATTCAAGACAACATATTTCAGAACAACTTGGGCCCAGGGCTGCTGCTCTCCGACGAAGGGGTGCAGTACCCGGACGGCAGCTACGGCTATGTGGTGCGCCGAAACACCATCACGGGCAATGAGTACGCCTACTACTTCTTCAACTACGGGGTCTGCCCCTATCCCCCCATCGAGGCCGCGAGCTTTGAAGCCAACGACACGACGGGCAACACTTTGGGCGAGATCCGCTGCGAAGCCTGGTCTTGCGGCGACCACAAGCCCTGCGACTGATCCCCTGTCGATCCGCGGAGCGTCGTCGGGCCGAGGGTGCTGTCGCCAGGGTGCTGTGGCCAGGGTCCCGTCTGCCCGGCCGGGCGATCTGCCGTTGGCCTTCGCTCGCACGTGCCGCTGTGCATGAGCTGAGCATCGCAGAGGCCATCGTCCATGTGGCGAGCACCGAGGCCAGGCGGGCGGGCGCCAGGAGGGTCTTTCGGGTGGAGCTGCTCGTCGGCGCGCTTGCAGGGGTGGTTGAGGATGCGCTCCGCTTCTGCTTCCCCATGGCCTGCGAGGGCACCATGGTCGAGGGCGCGGAGCTGCTCATCCAGCCCGTCCAGGGCCAGGGATGGTGTCGGACCTGCGGGCTGACCTTCACCATGGGCGAGCTGCTGGCTCCATGCCCGAGCTGTGCCGGCTTTGCCAGCGAGATCCGCGCTGGACAGGAGCTCTCCGTGCTAAACATCGACGTGGACTGAGCGGCGGCGCGCTGCTGGCGAGTGGAGAAAAGACCCCAAGGAGCTGTCCATGTGTGACGAATGTGGCTGCGGGATGCCAGCCAGCCCCCCCGGTGGCTCTGCCGCGCCTCCAGAGGGTGGCAGGAGGACCCTGGAGATCCGCAAGAAGGTGCTGGCAGCCAACGACGCGCTGGCGAACGAGAACCGGCGGTGGCTCCTCCGCCGCAGTGCCGCGATGGTGAACCTGATCAGCTCTCCGGGCGCGGGAAAGACGACCCTGTTGGTGAAGACCCTCCAGGAGATCGGCCGGCTGAGAGGCCGAGCCCTGGCGGTGATCGAGGGGGACCAGCAGACCGACAACGACGCCCGGCGGATCGCCGCGACCGGGGTCTGCGTGGCGCAGATAAACACGGGCTCATCCTGCCACCTGGACGCCCACCAGGTGGGCCACGCGCTGGAGGACCTGGACCCGCCCCCCGGGGCGCTGGTGATCGTGGAGAACGTCGGGAACCTGATCTGCCCTGCCGGCTTCGACCTGGGCCAGACAGCAGACGTAACCCTGCTCAGCGTGGCCGAGGGAGACGACAAGCCCGAGAAGTACCCCGCCGCCTTTCGACGCGCCGACGCTGTTGTCCTCTCCAAGCTGGACCTGCTGCCCCACGTGGACTTCGATCCCCACCGGGCCGAGGGCCTCGCCCGGGCCCTCAACACGGGTCTACGCTGGCTTCCCCTGTCGGCCAGGACCGGCGAGGGTGTCGATGCCTGGGTCCAGTGGCTGCTGGGGCTGGAGCCACAAGCTGGCCCCCCCGAGGTAGCTCGAGCAGTGGTCGGGGTGGGTGAGGAGCCATGACGAGCGAGCCACTCCCCCAAGCAGGGCTCAAAAGAGCGATCTCTGCCGGGCCTCAGGTGGGAGACGAGCCGGCTCGATCTCTCCGCTGGCGCGGATGTGCAGCACCTCCACTCCCCGGTCCAGCAGCGCCGGCGTGATGAGGAGGTGGCGGTGGCAGCGTCCCGGGTTCTCCTCGGCGCAGAGCAGGGCCACCCGCTCGTCGCTGGCCAGCTCCAACAGGTCGTCCAGCGCCTCCTGGAACCACCGCTTCTTCCGCACCAGGTCGTAGTCCACCTGCCGGGTCTCCCTGTGCGCAGAGCCTCCAGTGTCCACCCGCACATAGCAGTCCGGGTCCGTGGGGGCAGAGCCGAGCCTCGTGCCGTCATACAGGTAGCGAACCCCGGCCACCTTTGCCGCCTCTGCAAAGGGCTCCCTGTCAAACTGCGGGT
>JAJRWW010000283.1 GCA_024276595.1 Myxococcota bacterium | reverse complement strand
CACGGTGGTGGTGGTGGGCACGGACCTCGCCACATCACGCCAGGCGGTGACCCTGGCCGAGGCTCACTCCGGGGTCCTGGCTGCCGTTGGCCAGCACCCGGACGCAGAGGAGGAGCTGGACATTGACGGGCTGGCGGCCCTGCTCTCGAGCGACCGCGTGGTGGCAGTCGGTGAGATCGGCCTGGACGGCAGCCAGGGAAAGGAGCGCATTGCAGCCCAGCAGGCGACCTTTGCGGCCCAGCTTGCCCTGGCCAGAGACCACGGACTGCCGTCCCTGATCCACTGCCGGGACGCCCTGGGCCCGGTGCTGGACCTGCTCGGCTCCTTCGGGCCGTCCGGTCCCGGCGGAGTCCTCCACGCCTTCGCGGGCTCGGTGGAGATGGCCGCACGCCTGCACCATCTGGGCTTCGCCCTCGGGGTGGCCGGGGTTGTCTGCCGCCCCAGGGCCAGCCGCGTCCGCCGAATGCTGAGCCAGGTGGACCTCTCCTGGCTGGTGCTGGAAACGGACGCACCATACATCGGCACCGAGACCCACCCTCGGGGCGCGGTGGAGCCAGCGCATGTGGCGCAGGTGGCCGAGGCCCTGGCCTCGCTCAGGTCCGAGCCCCTGGACCGGGTGGCTGCCACGACCACGGCCACCGCTCGGCGCCTGCTGCACCTGGGCTGATCCCTGGGTGAGATCCCTTTTTTGGGAACCAGGGGCCACCGGGCGCTGTCGGAAAAAACGTGCGCCCTGGGAAGCCTCGTGCTCCTCCACCGGTATGAGGCGACGGCGCAAAGATCCCCGGGGCCCCTGGTTCGTACTGGCCCTTGGAGAGGCGACATCACCCTGCTCCCACTGGAGGCGACCTGCCATGAGACCTCGAGAGCTGCCCAACCTCACCACCACCGACCGTCCGACCATGACATCGGACCAGGGGGGGGGCCTCCACCCTGGCGCATCCGCCGGCACCTCACGATGGCTCCTGACAGGCTCCATGGTCCTCTTGCTCGCAGCGGGCATCACCTACTCCATCGCCTCGAGCTCCGCTGGCAACGCCAGCGCCTCCGTGGAGAGCGGGAGGCGAGCCTCGGGAGAGGCTGCTCAGGCAATCCGCAGCAGCGGCTCAGACGGCCACGAGACGCCTCCCCGCGGGTGGTCAATGGACCCCCAGGTCTCGCTCCGGTAAAAGTCCCACACATTTGGCTCCAGTTGGGCGTACAATGGCTCTGTACTGACAGGAGCCTGTGCAATGTTATTCCCAACCCTTGGTACCCACCGCTGCCCCCCCACCTTCGCCCTGGTCCTGCTGCTGCTGATCCCTCTGGGCTCTTTGGGGTGGCTCTCCGGCTGCCCGGATCCCAACCCCGGTGACGGGGACGCCGGCCCCTCCGATGCCTCAGACGTGGGCGACCCCACCTACGACCCCTGGATGGTAATGCCCACCGACGACCTGCCCGGCGTGCGTGACTTCGTCGTGAAGCGGGGAATCATCCACTGCCACAGCCCCTACTCCCACGACGCCTGCGACGGTGCCCCGCGCATAGACGGAGAGCGCAACGAGCAGTGCTTTGACGACGTGCGACGCGGCATGTGCGTCACAGCTCAGGACTTCGTCTTCATGACCGACCACGACGACCTCTTCGCCCACTACGACTTCCCCGAGGTGCTGCTTTTCGCAGACGGAGACGAGCTCATCCTCAGAGACGATCTCCCCGTGGCCAACCGCATCAACTGCGGGGAGGGCCGCTCGGTGATCCTGGCCGCGGGCACCGAGTCGGCCATGATGCCCATCGGGCTGGAGCACCACGTGGGGGACACCCTCGAGGAGCGCATGACGGCCTACAACACCATCAGCGCCACCGCCATCCACACCCTGCAGAGCGCGGGTGCGCTGGTGTTCTTGCAGCACACCGAGGGCTGGGACGCCACCGACGTGATGACCCTGCCCATCGACGGCATCGAGATCTACAACATCCACTTCAACATGATGGACAACCTCTCCGCGGTGGCCAGCCTCGCGCTGGACCTGCTCTTCGCCCCCGAGACCCTGGGAGAGCCCGAGATCGGGCTGCTGGCGGTGTTCCAGGAGAACACAGCGGACCTCACCCACTGGGCCCACCTGGTGGGCCAGCGCCGGATCACCGGGGCCATGGCCACCGACGCCCACCAGAACGTGGCGGAGGACATCCTGGCCGACGGAGACCGGCTGGACTCCTTCCGACGCATAATGCGCTGGTTCTCCAACTACGTGCTGGTGCCTCCCGGGCCCCTGGACGACCTCGTGCTGAAGGAGGCCATCGCCGCCGGTCGCATGTACGGCTCCTTCGACGTCCTCGGGTACCCGGTGGGCTTCGACTTCAGAGCGGAGACCGGCACCGCAGTGTACGAGATGGGCGACCAGGTCCCGGTGGGTGAGCAGGCAACCCTCATGCTGGAGGTGCCCGAGGTGTGGCTCCTGGACCCTGCCGGACCCCAGCCCCTCATCTGGGGACGCATCCTCAAGGCCACCAACGACGGATGGGAGGAGGTGGCCACAGGCGAGGGCGGGATCACCTACAGCGCCGAGCCGGGCGCATACAGAGCAGAGATCCGCATGGTCCCCGAGCACCTCCGGCCATGGGCCGAGCCCAGGGGAGACGAGTGGATCGTGGAGCGGATCTGGATCTACAGCAACGTGATCTACGTCAACACCGACTTTGAGTGATGGACCGGAGAAACCGGCCTTGTCCGGCGAGAGCTCAGACTCCCTCCAGGGCTCCTTCGGGCCCCGGGCGGAGCAGATCCACGTCCCTCCCATCTCGGAGGATCTGCGGGCTTTTCTGAAGAAGATCTGGTTCGCCTTTGTCAACAAGGTCGTCTCCCTGCGCTTTCTCAATGACCGCTTCGCCTTCAACCACTCGGTGTTCGAGGCCATCGACGGGGAATGTCTGCAGATAACCGTCTCCTCGTCCAAGCACGCCATGCGGGAGCTGGCCGACACATCCACGCCCCCCAAGTCCTTTGCCTCCTTCGTCTCCCGCACCAGCCCGATCCCCCTGGACGACGAGCGCAACCTCTCGGCCACCCTCATCCGCCGGGCCATCATCCACGTGGCCCAGGGTAATGATCCACCCATCGAGGAGCTGGACCTCGTGCGCGACAGCGAACGACTCCATCCCAGGCTGAGCGGTCTGCTCACCCCTGCTATGCAGCGAGCGTGGCTATTGCCCCTCTTCGTGCGCCAGACCCCCATCGGCGTCCTGTGGGCCATCCGCAACAGCCCCTTGACCCGGGCGCAGCGCCGGCAGGTGCGCTGGAAGCTGCAGACCCTTTTCGAGGGCATCTCCAACATCATCTCCTACGAGCTGGACCATGACCGGGACGACTACACGGCCCGCCGCTCCATCGAGAAGATCGAGGAGAACTCCCGCATCGAGCTCATCCTCCACCGGCGCCAGGCCCCGGGGCTGCCACCGGTCAAGTCCCTCTACGCCTACTCCCACCGCTTCCGAAGGGAGTACCGCCTGGACACCAGCTACCTCGTGCCCAGCTCCGGGGGCCACTCGGTCAGCATAAAGCAGTACCTACCCCGGGAGAGCAACCCGGCCCCAATAAACATCCTCATGATCCCGGGGTTTTTCTGCAACCGCTCGGCCATGGACCGGCTGGCCATGGAGATGGCGCTGAAGTTTCGCTACAAGGTGCTGTCTTTGGACGTGCGCGGCCGCTCCCGGTTCACCGCCCCCACCCACAAGCGGGACCTGAGCTGGACCGTGGACGACTACATCCACGACGACTTCCCCACCGCCCTCACCTGGATCCGCGAGCGCTATCCCGGCGAGCGCACGGTGGTCTTCGGCCACTCCATGGGTGGCATGATCCCCATGTTCTATGCCGGCGCCTACCGCGCCATTGCTCGCCAGGCCGGCAGGGTGGCGCTGCCCGACCCGGAGGACCGCCTGGCCGGGATTGTCTCCATCACCTCCCCCAGCTACGTCGACCTGGAGACAAACCTGGCCATGGTGGACCTGCTGCGCAGAGGCGCCAACCTGCTGCCCAGGAGGATCGCCACCCGCGCACTCACCCGGGTCCTCTCCCGCACGGTGCCCCTCTCCTTCCGCACCATCGACCTGAACCGCTTCTTCACGCTCCTGGCCAAGGTGAGCCGCACCCTCCGGGCGCTCTCGTACGACCTGGGCACCAGGGTGCCCACGATAAAGGACTTCGTGGGCTACGACCAGATAACCCCACCCGAGTGGTACTTCCTCATGGAGGACGTCTTCTGCGAGGAGTCCTCCAAGGTGGTGTTCCAGTTCATCCGCTCCCAGCTCGGAGACTGCAGGTTCCTCTCCTTCGACGAGTCCATCGACTACACCGAGCAGCTTTGCAACGTGCGCGTGCCCATCTACGCCTTCCTGGGCAGCCGCGACACCCTGGCGCCTGCGCGGACCATCCTCGAGGGCCTGGAGCGAGTGGCGCTGGCGCCGGTAAAGACCGCCACCTACGCCCAGGGCCACCTGGGCATCATCATGCACCCGCCAACGGTCAAGCGCCTCTGCGCCAGGGCCCACGAGTGGATCCAGACCCTATAGCTCCACGAAGCTCCAGTAGGGGAACTCCACCTGGTACTCGCCCACCCGCCCGGGGCTCATCTCCCGGCTGGCGACCAGCCACAGGTGCACGGTGCGGCCGGCGTCTCCCCCCTCCTTGTCATAAACCGAGCCACGGGTGGTCATTATCAGCGCGTTGTCCGCGGTGTACTCGATGTCGCCAGACTCCTTGAAGGAGGCCAGGTCTGGCTGCTCGTCGTAGCCACCGGCCATGCCCCGCGACAGCTCCGACACCACCAGGAAGGTCACGTCCAGCTCGTCGCGGATCTGCTCGAAGTTGCGCAGCCACTCGTCGATGCCCGAACGCCGCTCAGAGAGCCTGCCAAAGGGCAGCTTGTGCAGGGAGTCCACCACCAGCAGCATCCGGTCCTTGCCAGTGTCCAGGCGCAGGAACTCGATCTGCTTGCGCATGACGTCGGGGTTGATCTTGCGGTCGGAGACCACCTTGAAAAGCCGCATCATCCGGCCGATGCGTTCCATTGATCGGGCGAACGCCTCCTGCTGCTGCTCGGGGGGGGCCTCCACGGTGAGCTGCTTCTCGCCAAGCCGCGCCAGCCGACAGAGGGTGCGCGTGTAGATCTTGTGCCGGCCGTTCTCAAAGTCGTAGTAGATGACCGGCACCCCCTCATCCAGGGAGAGGGAGGTGGCCACCTGCATGAAGAAGGTGGACTTGCCCGTCTTGGGTTGCGCTCCGAGGATGTTGATTCCCCGCAGCCCGTCCAGGGCCACGTTGAGCTTCGGGAAGCAGGTCTTGAGGCCCAGCAGAGCGCGCCCCCGCTGCCGCTGAAGGACCTCCTCGTAGGCCGCCATCTCCCGCCTGGCGATGGACAGGGGAGACAGGGGCTCGGAGAGGAAGATCATCTCCCTGATCCGGGCGTGGAACGACTGCGGGTCCGCCTTGAGCAGGTCCGCCACGGAGAAGTCCCGCCTGGTGTCCAGGGGCCACCGAAGCATGCGCACCTTGTAGCCCAGCCGCAGGGCGATGCGCCTGGCGGCATCCAGCCCCTCGGCGCTGTTGTCGGTTGCGACCAGCACTCGCCTCACGAACTGGAACCGCTCGGGCGTGACCGACTCGTCGTCCAGGTTGGTCGGGATGGCCACCACCGGGTAGCCGAGCTGCGCCAGCGCCAGGGCGTTGCGCTCCCCGACGGTCACGAAGATGGCGCCGCCGTCGGCCCGGGCCACGTCCGGGCTGTTCCACAGGTTGTGGGGCGCCTTGAAGTAGGGCTCGTGCCCCTGCCAGAGGGGCTCTTCGAAGCGAGAGGCAAAGGCCACGCAGCGCAGGGCATAGCAGTGGCCGTCGTGCTGCTTGTACGGGAAGGTGAACATGCGGCCGTTGTACCCCACGGAGAAGAGGTCCAGCACCCCGTCACCGAGGCCCGCCTTGCGGAAGGGCTCCCTCATGGGGTCCGAGAGCATCCGCACGAACCGGTGCATCTCGTTGTCCTTGTGGGTGTGTGGCAGCGGGGGAGGCCGAAACTCCTCCTCCCGCTCCGGGTCGAAGCCCGGCACCTCCGCAAGGGAGATCCCCAGCCGGCGGGACAGCTCCAGGGCGAAGCCGGGCGGGGAGCAGAGGCTGGAGCAGAAAAACAGCCCGAATAAGACCGACTCCTGGTCCAGGTCCACGTTCAACACGCCCTTGCTTTCTCCCTGGCAGAAGGGGCACTCGGCCTGCATCCAGGTGACCATCTCCCCGCCCTCGGGCAGGCTCCGCGCCCCGGGGACGTGTGTCAGGTAGAACTTCCGTATCGCCTCTTGCTCGCTCATGCTTCTCCTGTGCGCGTCATCTCCCCTCCAATGCTCCCCCCGCCCGAAGCCCCGGCGGCTCCGAACCACCCCCTCAGCCCGGCGAGCAAGCATACACCCCCGGGCCCACGGTCACAACGGCACCGGCGCTCCGGAGCGCCGGAGCGCCGGAGCGCCGGACGGTCAACGATCTCTGGCGCAGGGGCAACAGCGCTGCCCACCTCTCTCCCGGGGAGGCTCACCGGGGATCTTTCGGAGACAGGAGCTGCAAGGTGCCGGCGACCCCCTCGCCGGGCTGGGAGGACCAGCGAAT
>JAJRWW010000282.1 GCA_024276595.1 Myxococcota bacterium | reverse complement strand
CTCTTCCCTTGACCAACAGGCCGCCCTGGCCGGAAGCAGCGCCCATCAGCGAGGCTCTGCTGCGCCCAGCGGGAGCACGGAGCCAGCCAGGTCGCCGGAGCTCACATCGCCCACTCCACCTGAGGCGGATCCCCTGGGCCGGACGTGGCGGGCGCGGCGCTGGCGCTGGCGCTGGTAAAAAAGCTGCGCCACGAAGGCCAAGAGGGCCAGCCCGCTGCACACCAGCAGCACAGGGCGCATGGCCCTGGTGGTGGGGGCGCCCCCGGCGCTCGGGTCGGAGAGCTCCAAGACCAGGCTGAGCGCTGGCGCCACCACCAGCAGCAGCAGCCGCTTCAGCGCGCTCTCGGCAGAGAGCACCGTGGCGCGCACGGTCGAGTCGGCTGTCTCCTCGTTGATGAGGGTCTTGACCACCGGAGAGTAGACGCCGGTGACAACGTAATGCCCGATCATCAGGGCCACCACCATCACCGGCCCCAGCAGGCCGAGAAAGAGGTAGCAGACCACCAGCAGGGCCGGCAGCGCCCACAGCACTGGCTCCTGCCACCGGGACCAGCGCGCCCTCCCCAGCTTCAGCGCCGCCCCGGCGCCCACCAGGTTCAGCCCCGCAAAGGCCAGCCCGATGGAGCCAAGATCGAAGCCCTGGTTCCTGAGCACCGGCTGGAACAGGGTCGTGCTCAAGATGACGAGCGAAAACAGCAGCGCCGAGTACACCAGGACCCAGCGCAGCCCCGCGCTACGGCCAATGGTGGACAGCCCCAGCCGCATCCCTGCGAGCAGGTCCGCCCTCTGCCCCCTCGAGACAGAGAGAGGCGAGCGGCGACTGGTGGCCGGGAAGAAGAAGGTCACGCCAAAGGCTCCGGCGCAGGCAAGCCCCGTGACCAGGAAGGTGGCGTCTGGGCTCTGCACCTGAGCCAGGAGCCCCCCGGCGGCCGCAGCCACCGCGAGGCCCAGGTACTTGGCTGCGTTGGCTGCCGCCTCCCGGCGCAGGTACTCCCCGGCCCTGCCGGCGGCCTTGAGCTGGTCGTACAGGTAGGCCGAGTCTGCGCCAGATGTGAGCGTCAAGCCCGCGGCAAAGACCACCTCGCTCAGCGCGAGGGTCGTGAACCCGGGCGCCAGGTAGTAGCCCACCGAGGCGAGAGCCATGAGCAAGGCGCCCAGCCGCATGGACCGACGCCGGCCCAGGCGATCGGCCCAGGCTCCAGTGGGCACCTCCAGCGCAAAGGCGGTGGCGGTGAAGATGGTCTGCAGCAGCAGGATCTCCGCCATGGAGAGCCCCCGCGCCAGAAACACGAATACGAACACCACCTTGTGCAGGTGTGCGGTGCACAGGGCCCGGTAGGTGTTGTACAACCACAGGGTTCGTGCCATCGCTACCGCGCCTCCGCTCTGGCCTGGGCCGTGAGGATGACGATTGCCGCAGCCGCCGTAAGCCGGGAGTCGTCGCTGGCGGAGCCGAGCTCCGGGGCCATCTTGGAGACGAGCGTCACGTCACCGTATGCTCTCAGGGCCCGCGCCGCCTCCTCCCGCAGGGCGGTGTGCTCCAGGGCCCGCACCAGGGCCGGTCGCGCCTCAGGGGTGCCCAGCTTCTGGAGGGCAAGGGCCACGCCCATGTGCATCCCGGACCTTTTCATGCGCGCCTGCAGCAGGAGGAGGCCGCTGCGGTCACCTGCCAACCCGAGCGCCACTGCCGCGCGCAGGCGATCATACGGTGGCGCGGACGAGGCGAGCACCTTCCGCAGGTAGGCCTTGCCCCGGCGGTCACCCAGGCGTGTCAGGGCCTCGTAGGCAGTCATGCGGTGCTGGCGAAAGCTTGCGAGCTGCTTGATCACGCGCAGCCCCGAGCTGTCACCACACCGGGCGAGGGCAAAGGCCGAGGCCCACCTCACCGGCCGTCGCTTGGTGGAGAGATCCCGCCTGAGGGCCTCCAGCCCTTCGGGGTGCCCCAGGCGAGCCAGCGCCTCGGCGGCACGCTGCCTCTTGGCCCAGCTCCCGGAGCGCAACCCACGCCGCAGGGCCGCCAGGGCTCCCGGGTGGCCCTGCTCTGCCAGCACCCGGGCTGCGGTGCGCCAGAAGCGCCCCGTCCGGCTGGAAAGAAACCCCTCCAGGATGGTCCAGGAGCGCCTCCTGAGGGTCATGAGGCTGGGCCCCTTCGGCTCCGGCCTGGGCGCGACGCGCCCCCTCCCGGGGGCCGCGGCCGGGGGTCCCCCCTGGGGCGGGGAGAGAGCAGACAGGGCCGGGGAGCCCGGGCGCATGAGCCCTGCCAAGGAGCCCCTTGGGGAAGATGACGCGTGGGCCAGGATCAGGTATCCCGCCAGTAGCAGCAGCAGGGCCCCACCCCCAACCATGGCAGCCAGCAGCAGGCGCCGTGGGAAGCGACCAGCCGCCCCGGAACGAGCGCCAGCGCGCAGCGCCGGGGAGCCCCCGACCTTGGCGGACCCATGGGAGTGGTCACCGGCCGGGGACGCGGTGGCTCCCCGGACATGACCGAGGTCACCAGGTGTGCCCGGAGCCGGCTCGGGCCCCAGCTCCGGCCCATGGGAGAGCGCTGGCCTTGGCGAGGCGTCTTGCAGCCCGGTCAGCAGGAGATCCCTGCAGGCTGCCGAGCAGCAGATCACCACCCGGTTCCCGAGCACGAGCGGAGCCTCTCCGAGCAGGGGGTGCACCTCGCCCTGGCACCCCGGGCAGCGGGCCGTGCTCATGGGAACACCATCGTCTTCTCCCAGCCGTACCGGGCGATGACCCAGTTGATGTGCTGCACGGCGTGATCCCGCCGGGCGATCACCATCCTCAGCTCTCGCTCCGACAGCAGCGGCATGGGGGCACCTGCCGGCTGAGCCATGGCCTTGCGGAGGCGCTCCAGGGTGAGCGCCTTCAGGTTTCGAACGAGCTTGCGCGAAAAGCGCTGGACCCGCTGCAGCCCGGTGCGGGCGTTCTTGCCGCCCCTGGGGTGCGGAAAGAAGGAGGAGGTGTTGTCCATGAAGTACAGGAACTTCGTGTCCGGCGTCCCCATGGTGTTGTACCCGGAGAAGCGGTCGGGGTTGTTTATCAGGAAGTCGAACAGCAGCATCACCGAGAGCTGCGCCGTGACCTCGGCGTACCTGGGAGGCAACCGCTTGTACGCCTTGAGCCACTGGTGCCAGCGCTTGCGTGCCTTCCACTTGTCGATGGGGATGTAGCGGATCTTTGGAATCCACCAGGACACCTCTCCCACCAGCCGACCACCCTTTCTGAAGCGGGCCTCCTTCTTTATCCGGAAAAAGAAGCGCCGCTCCCGGGGGTCCATGTGGGAGTACAGGTCGCGCCAGGTCAGCACCCGCCAGGTGGCCGGAGGCACCCGGGATAGCCCCAGCAGACGGTTGAGCCGATAGGCCGCGATCTCCTTTCTGGGCACCGTCTGCATGTGGATCTGCTCCGGCTTGAAGGCGGCGCTGGATCCGTCTGCGAGGCGCAAACGCAGCGACAGGCTGGAGCCTCCACGATTGAAGGTGATGCGCCTGATGGGCTGTGTGCGAATCCTCTCCAGCAGCTTGGCGTCCGGGATCCCATTCCAGTAGCCCGGCCGATCCCGGCGGAGGGTCTCGCTGGGAATCTCAGCCTCAGATGGCAGCGGCCTGCGATAGAGCGAGGCCAGGAGCACTGCCCGCTGGCTGGGCTCGGGGCGATGCGCCGTCTCCGTGCGGGGCTCGGGCGCCGGCTCCGAGTGCAGGTCGCGCACTCGAAAGGATAGGAGAGCCCAGGGGGCGCAAAGAGCCACCAGGGCTATCCACCCGAATATGTGGCGTTGTGGTCTCATCGGCGCTTCACCATCGTACCATGTTCCCATACCAGTGGATCCGGGATCCAGAGCGGCCACACGACCCGCCAGGAGGGATCCGACTCGACTTGGACCCACCTTACCACACATGAAGGTTTGTGTCCTACTTTTTCATACATCCAGGCAGCCTCATACTCGACAATCTTTCGAAACCCGTCTCACGACAGCATACGAGCGACCTCGGTGCAGGTCTCCCCTGCCCCGACCACCTCGCACACCTGGGGTGGACCACACCCCTTCAAGCGGGAGCAGCCGCTGGGCGTTGCTTGACAACCGCAGGTGTCCCCGGCGAAAACGGTCCAGTATGGATAGACGTGTTCGACGAGGAGCTCTCCCCGCTGTGGAGCTTCACCACCGCTGGCGACTGCTGGGGCATGGCGACCTCACCAGTAGGCGGCATCTTTCTCCTCAACTGCAATCCCAACCGCAGAACCTATCCACGTGACCTGCAAATCTACGACCATGGGCAGCTCATTGGCCAGGTCTCAGCCAAATGGTCATAGGACGGTTGAAGATCACCGACACGCTCATTTCAGGATTTCTAGGAGGTCGTCGAGGATGACAGAAGATCCCCCCTGGAAACCCCTTGGACTCCTGTTCTGCCGCCAATTGCGCGAAATCACAGAAACGTCATCAGCGCCTTATGTCACCGCTCAGGATCTGCACCCGCAGGTCTCGGGCGGGTCTCGTTGAATCGGAAATGTGATAAGATCGTCTGATCCCATTGGAGTATCCATGAGGCAGAGATCTCTCAGACGCGCTCTTCGGAAGGCCCCTCCAGTGGCGCCCATGGTGGTGCTCCTGGGCGCTGTGCTGTTGCCCAGTGGTTGCAACCTGACCCGCTATGCCATCCGCAAGACCGGCCCCGTGCTGGGCAGGACCGTGTCGGTGCTCTCCGCTTACAAGGACCCGGCCATGGCCCGACAGGCCGCCCCCGCGCTGCTGGTGATCCTGGAGGGCCTGCTGGCCTCGGACCCCCAAAACCCCCTCCTGCTGGAGCTGCTGTGCCGGGGAATCTACGAGTACACCTTCGGGTTCCTCCAGGCAGACTATGCGCGACTTCGCGAGACCGATCCCGACGCGGCGGAGCGAGCCAGGCGCCGGGCGCGGGGGCAGTACGTGAAGGTCTACGAGCTGGGCCTGCGCCTCCTGCGCACCCGCGGCGTGGAGATCACCCTGCAGAGGACACCCACGGCGCAGATCGAGCGCACGGTGGCAGCCCTGGACGCCCGGGCGGTGCCTGGCCTTACCTGGACCGCCGTGGGGGCTGGAAGCGCCATCGCGCTGGGGCTGGACAAGCCCTGGCTCCTGCAGATGCTCGGCAAGATCCCCGTGCTGCTCCGCCGCGCGGCGACCCTCGACCCGACCTACGCAAATGCCCTCCCAGTGGCCGCCCTGGGGCTGTACTATGGACGAGATCTCACGACCGGGGGCAGTGCAGTTTTGGCCCAGCGCCATTTCCTCCGGGCCATCCGCCTCACCGCGAGACGTCACCTGCTCTACCTGGTGCTCTATGCCCGATACTGGGCCTGGCAGTTCCAGAGCGTGCGGGCAGAGCGCGTTGGACGCGGGTCTGGCTCGCGCATGGTCCCCTTAAGGCCCGCCGACAAGCGCGCTCTTTTTGTAAGCCTCCTGCAGGAGGTCCTGCGCTTTCCCCTCGACCGAGCGCCCGAGCTGCGCCTGCCCAACACCCTCGCCCAGGCCATGGCTCGCCGCCTGATTGCCCGCAAGGACGACTTCCTGGCAGCAACCCCCCCTCCTGGCCCCGGGACGACACCGGACGGAGACAGACCATGAGATGCTTTGTGCTTTCAGCGCTGTCGTGGCTGCTTGTCACTAGCGCCGATCCAGCAGTCAAGGCGGCACCAGTGAAGCTGAAGATAGCCACTGTCATGCCCAGCGGAGGCCCCTGGGCCAACGCCATGATCCGATTCGCCGCGCGGGTCAAAAAGAGAACCAGAGGCCAGGTCAGTATCAAGATCTACTTTGGCGCCGTGGCGGGAACCGAGCAGCGCGCCCTGGCCCGAATGAAGGCCGGGCAGATCCAGGGTCTGGCCGCTGGCTCCGCCGCTCTCACCTCCATCGACCGCTCCATCCGGGTGCTGGAGCTGCCCATGCTCTACCGCTCGCACAAGGAGTTTAGGTTCGTGCTCAAGTCCATGGCCCCCATTCTAAAGAGCAGATACAGGAAGAAGGGCTACACCCTGCTGGCCATGGCCAGCGTCGGGTGGGTGTACGTCTACTCCAAGAACCCGATCCGCTCCCTGGGCGACATCCGACGCTGCAAGATCTGGCGCTGGAAGCACGACCCGGTCGTCCCTGCGCTGTTTCAGATCCTCGGTGTGCGCGGGTACGAGCTCCCCGTAACCGACGTGCTGGCCTCCCTGCAGGCGGGCACCATCGACTCGGTGTACGGCATGCCTCACTCCACCCAGGCCCTGCAGTGGCACACCAGCGTCCGCTACGCGCTGGACTTCAAGATCTCCATGGCCATCGGCTCGGTGCTGGTGAGAAACAGCGCCTTCGACAGGCTCACCCCCGCACAGCAGAAGGTGGTGGTGGAGGAGGCGCTGAAGATGCAGTCGCTGCTAAGCACCTCGTCGAAGAGGATCAACTCGAGGGCCATGGCCTCCATGCGCAAGAGCGGCCTCAAGCTCTTGACCCCTTCGCCAGCCTTCACCAAGGCGCTCCAGGCGCTCAGGCCCGGGCTCATTCGCAAGCTCCGAAATGTCATGTACTACCCTGCTGATCTCAAGAAGGTCAAGGCCCTGCTGTCTCTTTGCAGGGCCACCTCCTGCTCCCTGTGAATCCTACAAATGGGGCCTACCGGTGGGTCCCTTGACGCTCCCCGGTCCGAGCCCCTATGGTTGTCTGCCATGGCGCGGCTGTTCCGCGCACCGGTTTGAAACATGCGGCCTCTGGACATCTGCAAAAGCCTCGGCTCGGAGCACATCTCCGACATCTGTCTCCAGCTCAACTCCAACCAGCTCAAGACCACCCTGCGAAAGGGTGAGATAAACACCCGGGTACCCTCCCGGGTGGTCTCCCAGAGGGCCCGGCGCAAGATCTGGGCCAGGCGGATCATCTCCGCCCTGGAGGCAGAGAACGAGGCCGTGGCAGACAGCCTCCTGTACGAGTGGCTCCTCCATCACCGGCGCAACATGCTGGGCGAGTACCTCGACTCCATCGACGTCAAGCACCAGGGGGGTGAGACAGAGGAGACCTTCACCAAGACGGTGCCCCCAAGCCAGCTCCTGGAGGCTGCTCGCAAGCTGGCCTCCAGCTTCCCCGCCCGGGAGGTCGCGATCTACATGCTCTACCTGGACCACCACCAGCAGAGCGAGGTGTTCTCCACGGCTCCGGAGATCCTCTCCATGCTCGCTGGTGCCGAGCGGGCCGACGCCCCCGAATGACCCTCTCCCGGGACAGCGCCGGCCTGGGCTGCCCCTACCACCCCGAGGTCCCGGCGGACTCCTCCTGCCAGCGGTGCGGGCGTCGCTACTGCGCCGACTGCCTGAGAGACTCGGGCGGAGTGAGCCTGGGCCCCTGCTGCCGTGGAGCGCGGCTTCGTCGCCGCCTGGTCGTGGGGGCCATCGTCGCCCTCATGTTCGCCGCACCCGCCGCAGCCATCCTCTGGGGCTTCCAACAGCGCCTCCGCTACGGCCGCCATCGACACCGCATCCGTGCCAGGCAGAAGCTCCTGGAGCGCTTCCCCACAGCGGCCGGAGTGCGGCTCCGTCTTGCCCAGGACCTGCTTCGGGCAGGCAGGCGCCAGCAGGCCAGAGACGAGCTGGACCGCCTCCTGAAGACACGGCCGAGTCACATTGGAGGCCTGCTGCTCCGGGCCCGGATGGCCACCCAGGATCGCGACCACGAGGCCGCCCTGCGGTACGCATCCAGGGCGCTCTTGGCGGCACCTCGCTCCCGGGCTGCGCGCCTCGCGGTGGCCCGGGCCCACCTGGCCCTGGGCCGCCCGGACAGGGCCGAGCGCTCTCTCGCGGAGGGCCTCCGTACGGATCCTGGCGGCGCGGACATCTCCCTGGAGCTGGCCGCTCTCCTCCGGCGCATGGGGCGCCTCACCGAGGCCCGCCGGGTGCTCTCCCGGGCGGCCTCGGCGGCTAGGTCCCGGTGGGACAGGCGGCGAATCAGGATAGCCATGGACGCACTCCCCTCGGCCCCTCGGCCCGCCTCCCCGGGCAATCCTCGGTGAGCTGGAGCTCCAGGCGCGCATCTGCTATCACCGGTCTAATGACCTCGATCAGACGCATCTCTCCCCTCGCGCCCCTGGTGCTCTTTCTGGGCCTGTGCCTGGCCCGCTGCGGCGACGGGGACATCCGCAAGGGCTGCAAGAGCTACTGCAAGTGCCACAAGGGCGAGCAGAGCCTGTCGCGCTGTCGGGAGCGCTGTGCAAAGAAGCTGACCGCCCTCAAGAAGCACAACCGCCCCCTGGCCCGCCAGACCGCCGACTGCCTGGCCGCCAAGGGCGAGCGCTCCTGCGACGAGCTGGCCGCCTGCGCGGGCGACCTGCTGCCATAGCCCGGCTCCCTGCGCCCGCTCGTCGATCCCGCGGCAGCCACCACCGGCTCCGTGTGATCGTGCGATCGTGCAATCAACACTGTTGCCCAGACCATCGAGATCGGCCTAAGCTGTGGCATGAAGATAAATAAGATCGATCACATCTGCGTGGCGGTGAGGGACCTGGAGGAGGCCAAGAAAAAATGGGCCCCCATCCTGGGGCCCGAGCCCCATGAAGAGTACACCGACGAGCCGGAGAAGATCCGCGTGGCTCGCTACCTGCTGGGCGGGGTGGGCTTCGAGCTCATGGAGTCCACCTCTCCGGAGGGGGACGTGGCCAGGTGGATAGACAGGCGGGGTGAGGGGCTGATGCTGGTCAGCTTCAACGTGGACTCCACCGCAGAGGCGGTAGAGGAGCTGCGAGCCGGGGATCTTCCGATAGTCGGCGGCCTTCGCAGCTTTCGGGACTGCCAGTTCGCCTTTGTTCATCCAAAGGCCACCAACGGAGTGCTCCTGGAGCTCATCGACTACAAGTGGACCTCGACGTGATCGATGGCAGGCGAGCCAGCCTGACCAAGCGCGGCTACGTGCTGGCACCCTACGGCAGGGTGCTCATCCGAGGCTTTCGCACCAGCAGGCTGGCGGTGGCGGCCTTCCGCTTCGGCTCCGTGGCCAACAGCTACGCTGCCCGCACCGGTGACGCCCGCAACGTGGGCGTGGTGGGGGTGGCTGTCTTCTCCGAGCTGCCCAGGCCTGCCTACTCCCTGGAGACCCTGCGCCGGCTGCGCGCCCGCCCCTTTGCCCAGCCTCCCGGCGCGGCCCCCCTGCCCTGAGCCTGCCGCCGGTCTCAGCGGCGACCGGCCCGCGCCTCGGGAAGCCCTCCCCTGGCGGCAGCCCTCAGAAGGGCTGCCGCGTCCTCGTCGTGGCCAGCGGCGTGCAGGAGCCGGGCCGCGACAAAGAGATTGCGCGCCCAATGTCCAATGAGCGCTCTCCTCTGCCACCTGAAGGACGGGCCCCGCAGGGCGCCAGCGCCCGAGACATCCCTGGACTTCAACAGGGGCAGGTGCCCGGGATCCACCCCAGCCATCAGCGCGGCCAGAGCCTCCCCAGGGCGGCCAAACCTCCAGAGCAGAAGGCCCCGCTCCAGGGACACCCGGGCGGCCACCGCGGCCGCCGGAGGAGAGCCCCTCCCAACCACCCGAAAGCTGGCCGCCAGGGCCGGGGTCAGCTCATCCTGGCGACCACCCTGGCCCGCGGCACACGCGCTCCCCCCGGCCACCAGCCAGGCTCCGGCGCAGCCGGGTCGCCGGCCCAGAGCAAGGGCCAGGCCGAAGTGCTCGTAGAGCACCGGGCGCCCGGGGTTCGCCTCCAGGAAGCGACGGATCCGGCCAGCCCGACGGCCCGGACCACGCAGGTCGAACCGGCGCAGATCCCCGTGGCTGCCAAAGAGCTGCTCCCAGTACCAGGAGGCCCCGCTGAGGCCCACCGGGAGCAGGACCACGTCCCTGCGCAACCCCTCGGCGTGCTGGAGGTAGAGCAGCGGGAAGACCCAGTGGTCGGAGTCCACTATTAGCACCGCTCGGTGGGGAGCGGTCCTCAGAGCGCCGGCGGCCAGGGTGCGCGCCAGCCTGTCTCGGTGACGGGTGCGCTCTAAGGGGGTGGGGGGTGCCAGCGCCACCGGCGGCAGCAGCGCCAGGCCCAGGGCAGCCGCCAGCCACCTCCGCCGACCACCCGAGGCGGCGAGCCTGACCAGCCCTGCCAGCGCCGCTGCGCCGAGCACGCCCACGGACAGGGCCAGGTAGCCCTGGTAGTCCGGGATGGAGGGCCAAAAGATTACGTTCTGCAAGATCATCAACAGGCCGCCCCCAAGGGCCAGGGCTCCAAAGCCCCTGCCCAGGCCCGCGCCACGGCCCAGCGGCCAGCTTGCAACCAGGCCCACCGAGAGCAGCGGCAGGAGCTGGTGGGCCCAGGCCCAGCCGAGCCAGCGCCACAGGTTGTCGGCCATCTGCGCCGCGGTGATGCCCTGGTGGTGGGCAAAGTCCGCGCCGGTGAGATAGCGGCCCAGGGCCGCTCCGCCCGTGGGAGCGCCCCACACGAAGACCTGGGCGCGAGCTGCCACCAGGGGCAGGTAGGCGAAGGGCAACAGCCCCAGCAGCCCACCCCCCACGAGCCACGCCACGTCCAGTGCCCCCAGCCGGCGCCGGCCAAGCGCCCGAACCAGCGCCGGCAAAAGAGCCAGACCCGCGGTGGTCGCGATGACCGGGTTGGAGCTGGCCGAAAGACCCAGGGAGACCCCCACCGCGAGCCAGCCCCGGGATGCCCCACCTCGGGTCGGCGCGCTCGACCCGGGAGGCGGGGAGCCCGCGGAAGACGCTGAGCCCGGCCCCCTGGTGAGCAGCGGCGCGGCCCTGGCCATGGCCCAGGTGGCGCAGAAGGTCGCGAGGCTGTAGACCTCGACCCTGGTTGCGTTCTCCCACAGGGTGGGCTGGAGGGCGAGCAGGGCCAGCCCCGCCGGGAGGAGCGTGCTGGCCGAGAGCCACCCGGTTCCGGAAAGCTCCCCCTCCCCTCCGGTGAGAGACTCTGCCAGGCTGACCAGGGCCACCACCGTCAAGGCCGCGGGGAGGGCTGAAAGCAGGCCCAGCCCCCACAGGGCCCCGACCCCCGGGATCCTCGCGAAGAGCCAGCCCAGCAGGGTGTGAAGGGGCTGGCCCGGAGGGTGTCCCAGCCCCCCTTGCACCGCCACGAGAGCCAGCTCTGGGCTGTCGTAGAACGACAGGTCCCGGCTCATGGTGAGCAGGTAGTATAGCAGCACCGCCGCCGAGGCGATCCAGGCGTTGCGCCGGGCCCGCAGAGGCAGGCCAAGGGAGCTGAGGACGCGAGCCGCCCTGCGCGGCCCGCTCACTGGCGTCGCCTCACCACCCTGGCAGGAGATCCCACGGCCACGCACAGGTCGGGCAGGTCGTGGGTGACCACGGCGCCCGCGCCCACCTGCACCCCGCGACCAATGGTGACGCCGGGGAGCACCACCACGTTGCAGCCCAGGTCGCTGCCGTCGCCTATCCTCACGGGCGCGAACACCAGGGCCCCGCTCATGATCGGCGCCGAGGGGCCGGGGTCCGCGTGCGTGGAGGTGATCAGGCGGCAGCCTGGACCCACGCCCACGTCGCTACCCAGGTGCAGCCCCGCGGCCCCATGAAGCAGGCAGTGCTGGCCGACCCAGGTGCCAGACCCGAGCACCAGCTCTCCCGAGTGGTAGCCGTTGAGGACGGCGTAGTGTCCCAGGTACACCCGGTCCCCCAGGGAGACGTTCTCCGGGTGCAGGATCACGGCGCCCGGCTCGATGACCACCTCCTCACCGTGCTCGCGAAGATCCTCCGGCCGGACCAGTCCTGCTGGGCTCACGCGTCGGGTCATGGTGGCTGAGCTTACTAGACTGCCTTGTCCATTGCCATAGTCATAGCCCCGGATATACCCCTTGGGTACCACCAAATCCCTTGACTTGAAGGGCCAAGATGCTATCAATTTGGCCTCAAGCTCGAAAGACCAACAAAAACATAAGGAAAACAAACCCATGGAAGAATCGCACCTCAGCCTGGAGCTGGAGTCCCCTGGGCCCATTACGCGCACCATAAAGGGCGAGATCGCCTGGGAGCCCGTGCGGGACAAGCTGGAGGAGGCGTACAAGGAGCTGGGAAAGACCATCACCATCAAGGGCTTCCGCAAGGGCAGGGTGCCCAAGGGGATGCTCAAGAAGATGTTCCAAAAGCGCATCGCGGCCGAGATATCCCACAACCTGGTACAGGAGGCGCTGGTGGACGCCATCGGGCGACTGGAGCTGCGCCCGGTGGAGTCCATCCCCCAGTGGGAGGTCGACGAGCAGGATATCGTGGAGGGAGAGCCGCTGACCTTCTCGGCCACCCTGGAGGTCCTGCCAGAGCCGGAGGTGGAGCACTACGAGGGCCTGGAGGTGAGCCGCCGGGAGGTCAATATCTCGGACGAGGACGTGGAGCACGAGCTGGAGAGACAGCGCCAGGATATGACCCAGTATCTGCCCGTCGAGGGCACAGAGATCGCCCCTGGGCACATCATGAACACAGACCTCATGGGCAAGGTGGGAGAGGAGACCATCTCGGATGATAGGTTCGTGTTCAAGGTGCTGGGGCCCGATGAGGATCCACCTGAGAGCATGGACCCCAAGATGGCTGCCCTTGTGACCAGGATCAGCGCTGAGCTGGTGGGAACCAGCCCTGAGGACACCTCCAGGGAGCTGGAGATCCAGTGGGGCGAGGAGGCGCCAGAGGGCTGGGCCTCCCAGGAGGCGCGGCTGCTGCTGGAGATCAAGGGCGTCGTGGAGGAGCAGGCCCCTGGGCTGGACGACGACTTCGCCCGGGACATGGGAGAGGCGGACACACTCGCGGAGTACCGCCAGATTGTCCGCAAGCGCCTGGAGGAGGCCGAGGAGAAGCGCATCAAGAGGGAGCTCCACGACGCCCTGGCGGAGGCCCTCATCGAGAAGAACCCCATCGAGGTCTCGAGCACCCTCGTGGAGAGGCAGCTCAACTCGGTCATGGAGCGCACCCGGCTCGCCTTGCAGGTCCGCGGCCTCCCGGCGGACATGCTCCCCTTCGACAGCAGCGAGATGCGGGACAAGCTCCGCGACTCCGCCGAGAAGGAGGTCAAAAAGACCCTCCTCACGGACGCCCTGGGCAAAAAGCTGAAGATCGAGGTTACCGACGAGGAGATCACCGAGCGGCTCGAGGAGATCGCCAGGGCCCGGGTTGAGAGCTTGGAGCGGATCCGGGCCGAGTACGAGAAGAACTCGGGGATAGAGACCCTGCGGGTGGTGATGGTCGAGCAGAAGGTGCTTGACTTGCTCCTGGAACGTGCCCATGTTACGAAGATGGAGGAGTCTGAGCCGACGGAGACCGAAGACCCGGATAATGCGAAGAAATCCGACGATGAAGACGCCAACCAGGGCGCGGAGGGATAGGCGCCGCCGTCACCTCGCCCCCCTCCCCGTGAGCCCAAGGAGCAGCCATTGACCTCTCCCAAACCCGCCGACAGTGTTTTCCCCACAGCGATGCTGATCCCCACGGTCATCGAGCAGACCCACCGCGGGGAGAGGGGCTGGGACATCTTCTCTCGGCTGCTCAAGGACCGGATCATCTTCCTCGGCACGGAGATAGACGACCACGTGGCCAACATCGTCATCGCCCAGCTTCTGTTTCTGGAGTCGGAGGACCCGGACAAGGACATTATGCTCTACATCAACTCGCCGGGCGGCATGGTCACGGCTGGGCTGGCCATCTACGACACCATCCAGTACGTGCGCTGCGACGTGTCCACCATCTGCATGGGCCAGGCGGCCTCCATGGCGGCGGTGCTCCTGGCCGCCGGGGAGAAAGGCAAGCGCTACGTACTCCCCCATTCCAGGGTCATGATCCACCAGCCAAAAGGTGGCGCAATGGGGCAGGCCTCCGACATCGAGATCCAGGCCAAGGAGATCCTCAAAAACAGGGAGCTGCTCAACAGGATCCTGGCCCAGCACACTGGCCAGGACATCGAGCGGGTCCGCGAGGACACGGATCGGGACTTCTACATGGCCGCGACCGAGGCCATCGCCTATGGCATCGCCGACTCGGAGCTGCTTCGCCAGAGCGAGGAGGAGCCCTCCTCTGCCACCAGCAGCGCCAACGAGGAGAAGGGCGGCTGATGGGCGCCGACTCAAAGAGCCTCACCTGCTCCTTTTGTGGCAAGGGTCAGCGCGAGGTGAAGAAGCTCATCGCTGGCCCCACGGTCTATATCTGCGACGAGTGCGTCAGCCTCTGCAACGACATCATCGACGAGGAGCTGATGCGAGAGAGCGGGCTGGCGGAGCTCACCTCCCTTCCCAAGCCCAAGGAGATAAAGGCGGTGCTCGATCAGTTCGTGATCGGGCAGCAGCGGGCCAAGAAGATCCTCAGCGTGGCGGTCCACAACCACTACAAGCGCATCGACGCCGAGCTGGAGGACGAGGACGTGGAGCTGCAGAAGTCCAACATCCTCCTTCTGGGCCCCACCGGCTGCGGCAAGACACTCCTCGCCCAGACCCTGGCGCGCATGCTCAACGTGCCCTTCGCCCTTGCGGACGCCACCAACCTCACCGAGGCTGGCTACGTGGGCGAGGACGTGGAGAACATCCTCGTTTCGCTCCTCCAAAACGCGGACAACGACGTGGAGCGAGCTCAGCGAGGGATCATCTACATCGACGAGGTGGACAAGATCGCCCGCAAGTCCGACAACCCATCCATAACCCGGGACGTCTCCGGCGAGGGCGTCCAGCAGGCGCTTCTGAAGATCATCGAGGGGACAGTGGCGGCGGTTCCCCCCAAGGGTGGGCGCAAGCACCCGCAGCAGGAGTTCCTCCAGGTGGACACCACCAACATCCTGTTTATCTGCGGCGGCGCCTTCGTGGGGCTGGAGGACATCATCGAAAAGCGCATCGGGGTACATTCCATGGGTTTTGGGGCCAACGTGGAGTCCCGAGGCAAGAAGAAGATCTGGGACTATCTCAAGGAGGTCCAGCCCGAAGATCTGCTCAAGTTCGGCATGATCCCCGAGTTCGTCGGGAGGCTCCCCGTCGTGGCTCCCCTGCACGAGCTGGACGAGGACGCCCTCGTCTCCATCCTCGTGGAGCCCAAGAACGCCTTGATGAAGCAGTATCAGCGACTCTTTGAGATGGACAACGTCAAGCTCACCTTCAGCGAAGCGGCGCTGCACGCGGTTGCTGCCGAGACCCTGGAGCTCAAGAGCGGAGCTCGGGGGCTCCGATCGGTGCTAGAGGCAACCCTTCTGAACCTGATGTTCGAGGTTCCTTCGGACGACACCATCGTGGAGGTGGTGATCGATGAGGACGTGGTGTACGGACGGGGCGAGCCCGAGCTAGTTTACGCCGATCAGCAGGCCACCGGCGCCTGATCCCCCCCTCTCCCCCACATAATTTGCGTCCCGGCCGCGGACGCGGCAAAGTGACCCTTGTGAAACCACCGCAGGTGTGAGGAAACATGGCCAGAAGAAAAGAGACCAAGAAAAGCTCCCAGGACCTCGCCGAGGCAGAGATCCTCGCCGACGGAGACCTGGACGCCTCCCAGCCCGAGCGCTCGCCGGCGGTTGCCGACCTGCCCCTCTTGCCGCTGCGGGACATGGTGGTCTTCCCGTACATGGTGGTGCCCCTGTTCGTGGGTCGGGAGAAGTCCATCGCGGCTCTGGACAAGTCCCTGGACTCCAACAAGGAGATCGTGCTGGCGGCTCAGCGCCAGGCAAAGACCAACGACCCCGCCCCCGCCGACATCTTCGACACCGGAACCGTGGCCTCGGTGATTCAGCTCCTGAGGCTGCCCGACGGCACGGTGAAGGTGCTGGTGGAGGGCCGCCGACGGGTGCACATCACCGACTACCTCGATGACTCCACCATGCACCTGGTGCGGGTCAGCGACGCAGAGGAGGAGCAGGAGCCCTCCCTGGAGGTAGAGGCCCTGGTGAGGCAGATCAAGGCCACCTTCGAAAGCTACGTAAAGCTCAACAAGCGCATCCCACCCGAGCTGCTGGTGAGCGTGCAGTCCATCGACGAGCCCGGACGCCTGGCCGACACCATCGTGGGGCAGCTCACCCTGAAGCTCGCCGACAAGCAGGAGATCCTGGAGACCCTCTCGGCCAACAAGCGCATCGAGCGCATCCTCGAGCTCATGCAGGCCGAGATCGAGATCCTGCAGATGGAGCGAAAGATCCGCACCCGGGTCAAAAAGCAGATGGAGAAGACTCAGAAGGAGTACTACCTGAACGAGCAGATGCACGCCATCCAAAAGGAGCTCGGGGAGCGCGACGAGTTCAAGGCCGACATAATGGACCTGGAGGAGCGAATCCGCTCCAAGATGATGAGCGAGGAGGCCACCGAGCGCATGGACAAGGAGCTCAAGAAGCTCAAGCTCATGTCTCCCATGTCCGCCGAGGCCACCGTGGTTCGCAACTACATCGAGTGGGTGCTGGCCCTGCCCTGGATGGAGGTGACCGAGGACAAGTCTGACATCGCCGAGGCCGAGGCCATCCTGGAGGCGGACCACTACGGCCTGCGAAAGCCCAAGGAGCGCATCCTGGAGTACCTGGCGGTTCAGCAGCTCGTGGGCACCCTGAAGGGCCCGATCCTCTGCTTCGTGGGCCCCCCTGGGGTGGGCAAGACATCCCTGGGTCGGTCAGTGGCCAGGGCCACCGACCGCAAGTTCGTGCGCCTCTCCCTGGGCGGTGTCCGGGACGAGGCCGAGATCCGTGGCCACAGGCGCACCTACATCGGCGCCATGCCGGGCAAGGTCATCCAGGCCCTCAAGCGCGCCACATCCTCCAACCCGGTCATCTTGCTGGACGAGATCGACAAGCTCTCTCACGACTTTCGGGGCGACCCGGCCTCGGCGCTCCTGGAGGTGCTGGACCCCGAGCAGAACCACGCCTTCAACGACCACTACCTGGACCTGGACTACGATCTCTCCAAGGTGCTCTTTATCACCACCGCCAACAACCTCCACTCCATCCCGCCGGCCCTCCAGGACCGCATGGAGATCATCGAGCTGCCCAGCTACACGGAGTGGGAGAAGCTGGCCATCGCCAACCAGTACCTGGTGCCCAAGCAGCGCACCGCCAACGGCCTCGACGACGTGAAGATGGAGCTCACCGAGGGCGCCCTGCGGCTGCTCATCAACAACTACACCAAGGAGGCTGGGGTCAGGAACCTGGAGAGGGAGATCTCCTCCATCGCCCGCAAGATCGCCAAGAAGGTCATAGACCAGGGCGCAAAGGGAAAAAAAGCCGCCTACCGGGTGACCGCCCGAAACGTGCCCGGCTTCCTGGGGCCCATCAAGTTCCGGTCGTCCAGGAGAGAGGACAAGAACCAGGTTGGCCTCGCCAGCGGCCTGGCGGTCACCAACCACGGGGGCGAGATGCTCGTCACCGAGGTGTCCATTCTGCCTGGCAAGGGAAAGCTGGTGCTCACCGGGAGCCTGGGAGACGTGATGCAGGAGTCCGCCCACGCCGCCATGAGCTACGTCCGCAGCCGGGTGGAGAGCTTCGGCCTGGCGATGGACTTTTACCAGAAGGTGGACGTGCACGTGCACTTCCCCGAGGGCGCCATCCCCAAGGACGGCCCCTCGGCGGGAATAACCATGGCCACCGGCCTGGTCTCCGCCCTTCTGCGAGTTCCCGTTCGCTCGGACCTGGCCATGACCGGCGAGATCACCCTCCGTGGGAGGGTCCTTCCTGTTGGCGGCGTCAAGGAGAAGCTCCTAGCCGCCCACCGGGCCGGGGTCACCAAGGTGCTCATCCCCAGGGAGAACGAGAAGGATCTGAGCGACATCCCCAAGCGGGTGTTGAACGTCCTCTCGGTGGAGCTCATGGACCACATGGACCAGGTGCTGCGCCTGGCGCTGAAGCTGGATGAGCCGGAGAAGTTCCTCGCCCAGCCCTCCGAGGCCCTGGACTGGCGCCTGGCGACCCTCGCCGCCAAGGAGGAGGGCGACGGCAGGGAGCCCGTACGCCATTGACCTGCCGCTTCCCTCCAAAGCCGCTGGAAACACGGCTTTCTTTGCGCTTGACACCCCGAGGGGGGGCTGCTAGAAATCTGCGGACGTCGCGGTAGGTGGTCGCTCTTTTGGGCGGGTAGCTCAGCGGGAGAGCGTCGGCCTTACAAGCCGAGGGTCACAGGTTCAAACCCTGTTCCGCCCACTGACCGGACATCAATTAGGGGTGGTAGTTAAGTCGGTTATAACGCCGGCCTGTCACGCCGGAGGCCGCGGGTTCGAGTCCCGTCCACCCCGTTGGTTCAAGTCAGGCTCGTGAGCCCGGTTCCCGGTTGGGAGCCGGGCTCTTCTCCTTTTGGGCTGGACGCCACCATTGCCCCTTCGGCCATCTCGAGACGGGGCCACTCCAAAAACATTTTTGGTGATACGTATTGCCCAATGGCTGGCCTGAATACCCTGGCGCAACACCAGCAAATGCCCTCTTTGTGTGCAATAATGCAGCGAAAATCCTTTATCCCTTGACACCATGGCATGGATGCGGCCAAATCAATCGTCGATGTCATTTTCCACTCAGGCCAGCACATCCACGCAACTGGCAAAGAAGCTGGTATCTGCCAGCCCGGCCATGGCGTCCGTTGTGGAGGCCCTCGAGAAGGCCTCCAACAGCGACTCTCCCGTCCTGCTGGAGGGCGAGCAGGGCGTGGGCAAGGAGTTCGTGGCCCGGCTCATCCACCTCAGCAGCTACCGCCGGGAGAACGCCTTCGAAACCCTGCTGCCTCCAGCGCTTCCGGCCCAGATGGCGGCAGAGGAGCTCTTCGGGGTCCAGGCACGGAAGCTTCGCCAGGCGGCCGGGGGCACGCTCCTTCTCAAGGAGGTCTGGCGCTTCCCCAGCGCGGTTCAGCGGAGGCTGGCCGAGGCCCTCGCCCTGGACACATCCCGCGACCAGACTCCCATCGCAGTGCACGACGTGTGGCTGATGATGTCATCCCGGGTGGCCCTCGAGGACGCATCCCGTGAGGGGCTCCTGGCCCCGCCGCTCGCCAACTGGCCCAAGGCCGGCTGGAAGAACGTCCAGCGCATTCACATCCCCCCTTTGAGGCGCCGGCCCGCTGACATTCCCAGGCTGGTGGAGCTGTTCAACCTCGAGCACGCCGAGGAGATGGACCGCCCTCCCTTGAGCTTCCCGGGCCAGATCATAGACCGCTTCGCCGGCTACTCCTGGCCAGGGAACGTCTCCGAGCTAAAGAGCGTCATCTACAGGCTCCACGCCACCCATCAGGGCTCTGAGGTGGAGGAGTCGCACCTGGCTGGCCTCCTGCCCCAGGTGGAGGACGAGCTCCCCTTGAGTCGGTTCGGCCTGGAGGATCTGGTGCGAGCCAAGCTGCGCACCTTCCTCGCGCGGATCAGGGGCTACCACGTGGAGGATCTACACGCCCAGGTGCTCAGCCAGGTGGAGCGTCCGCTCATGGAGCTGGTGCTGGAGCAGACCAGTGGCAACCAGCTCCAGGCGGCCAAGGTGCTGGGCATCAACAGAAACACCCTCCGAAAGAAGATCCGAAACCTGGGGATCCGGCTGCCCCGCTGACCTCTGCCTCCCCGACACCAGCTCTCAGGGGTCGCGGAACATGAGCCGCAGACCCAGGAAGGTGACCACCACCGCCGGGCCGGCCAGCACCCAGACCCTGGTGTGGGGCCACACCAGGGACAGGAGGGCCGTGAGCAGCAGGGCCATCACCGTGCCGATGAGGATGGTCCCGAACCCCATCAGCAGGGTCGGGCCCCCGCGCCCTTGGGCGCTCTCCCCATCGCCTTCATCCTCCTCGGGCCAGACTCCAGACCCCGGGACCAGCAAGGGCTCCTCCCCGGAGCCGTTGCCACCCATATGGGCCGAGCCATCCTCCCCGACCCCTTCCCCTCCCGCGGCCCAGTCCGGCCCCTCCTCCCCTTCCATGGCGGCGATCTGCTCTCGACGCTCCCGCCGCTTGCGGCGATAGCCCAGCAAAAGGAGCAGCGCCGCCAGCACCCAGAGAAACAGGCCCGAGGTGACAATTGGCACCAGCACCCTCTCCCAGTTCCACCTGCGGCTCCATCGAGTGGCCAGCTCCTGGGTGCCAATGCCGTACACCTCCTTCAATGCCTGCTCAAAGGGGATCCCCTCACCCAGCAGGCGGATCAGCCTCCTGAAGGCCAGCCCATCTCCCTGCTCCCTGAGGAACCGAACCAGGTGGTAGCTCTGCTGGTAGCTCTCTGCCGCGCGGCTGCTGCTGTGGCCCAGGTCCTTGTGCAGCTCCGAAAGGGGCAAGGCTCCGCGTCCGCCCCAACCCCTGGGATCAGCGGCGAATGGCGCCATGGCCTGCAGGTCCGCAAAGCCCTCCACGAACCACCTCGGCAACCTTCGAAAGCTCACCGCACGTGCCAGCGCCAGGTGGGAGTACTCGTGCGCAAAGAGAACATCTCTGCTCACCCGCCGGCCCCCGGGGGGCGCCGGACCGAGGATGATGAGCCCCCTCCTCGGGTAGGCCACCCCTGCCACCCATCCCGGGAGCGGCCGCCCCGGCTGGGCCCTGTCGAACTCACTCCTGGAGGCGGTCACCACCACCACCGTTCCCTCCGGCTCCATCCTCCCCAGCTCGGCCAGGACCCGCAGGCGCATCCGCTCCGCCCGCCTGGCCAGCGCCAAGGCGTCCTTCCGAGCACCAGGGGAGAATCGGAACACGAAGCTCTCCGTGTGGTGCTCCCCTGAGGGGACCCAGCACAGGAGGGCGATGACTGTCAACAGGTGCAAGCGAGATCACCCCTGGTGGTGAAAGGGCCGACCCAGAGTATGGCCACTTTGAGGCCGCGGACAAGGAGGCCCCTCTGTGGACCTCGGCCCGTCCACCTGGCCCTAGGGCCGGGTGACCCTCAGGATGACCTTCTCCTCGGTCACGCTGTCCTTGATGGCAAAGGCAGCCACCACCCCGGCCACCAGCGCAGCGGCAACCCAGAAGTACCACTTCTTCCAGAGCTTCACCTCCCGCGGCTTTCTGTGCCTGGGAGCCCTGGACGCGGCGAGCTCCTTGGCGCGCTTGCGCTCCGCGGCGAGCATCCTGCCGTAGGCGGCCACCACCGGCGCCCTCAGCGAGCCGGCGCCAGGCGCCGGAAGGGAGAGCACCGGGGAGGCGAAGCGCTTGAGCCTGGCCGAGAACCAGCGCGCCTTGAGGCTGCCACCGCGCAGCACGCAGACCAGCACGTGGTCGATGAACAGGCGCCGAGACAGGCGCAGGAGAGGCTCTGTCTTCCACGGGTCGCTGGCGCGCCGCAGCGCCGCCAGCTCCCTGCGCACCTCCGCGAAGGCGTCCGCGCCAAAGGGCACCAGGGACACCCGCACGGTCAGGGAGGCGGTGGAGGCCCCGATCTCCCGGAAGAAGATCCGGTGGCCTTCTAGCTCCACCCGGAGGCGATGCCCACCCGGGCCCACCGCCAGCTTCTGCGGACCCTTGCCCACGAGCTGGTCGTCCAAAAAGACCTGCGCCCCAGGGGGCGCCTTGACGTTCACCATGCGCCGGGGTGCCAGCGGGAGGGGCGCCAGCGGGTAGGCGCTCCAGATCCCCTCTGG
>JAJRWW010000281.1 GCA_024276595.1 Myxococcota bacterium | reverse complement strand
TGTGTCAGGATAGCTGTCGCCTCGGCGTGAAGCACGATCTTGTCCACCCCGCTGCCCCGCTCTTCGCAGACGGCGATCCGGCGCAGAAGAGACCATGGGTGCCCTTGCCGCACACTGACCATTCGCCTGGAGGCCTGAAACCCCGGACAGCTTCGTCTGGGGTGGGTGTTCGGTGGATGGGAGGTGACCGATGGCAGGCAAAGGAGGCCGAAGGTGTAGGGGGTGTCGTCCTCGATCTTGGCGTGCTCGGCCTCGTCCTTGATCCGCAGCAGCTCCGAGACCCAGGGGAGCGGGTAGGTCTCCAGGAGAACCGGCAGGTCGGCCAGGATCTCGCCCTCGATGAGGAGGTGAACGCCAATGAGAGCGACCCGCGCCATGTAGAGGAGGGGCTTGACCTCGTAGGTGCGCTCCTTGTCGTAGCGCTTTACGGTGCCCGCCAGAAATCCAGCGTAGTGGCGATGGAAGCGGCGTGAGAGGTTGTCGCGCGCCAAGGCCCGGAGCTCGCGCAGGCGCTCGTCCGTCTCCACTGGAAGGATCTGGTAGGGCGAGAAGATCCGCTCGAGGGCGTTGCCGTCGCCCTTGAGCAGGCGCGCCAGGGCACTGCCGGCTTCGTGGGAGGTGTAGTCCATCTCCAGGCCGTCCACCGTGTCCAGGAAGTTGACGATCTCCGTGGGGCGGTGCAGTCCCAGCACCTCCGCCGCCGGGGCGAGGTGGATGGCCTTGAGGTCGAAGTCGCTGTCCGGCGACGGGAAGCCGTAGCTGTGCGAGCCCACGAGACCGCAGACCACGGTGTCCAGGTGATCATAGCGCCGCAGGAAATCGCGCAGCTTGGGCTCCGGGATCTCGAAGCGGCGCTCGGCGATGGTGTAGGCCTCGGTCATGGGTTCTGGGTCCTGTCTGCTCGAGGTTGGGGTGGTGGTGCTCTGCCCGATCCACTCCCGGGCCGCGTGCTCGCGGCAGCGCAGGAGAAAGGCATGGGCCGCCTCGTAGTCCGGCTCTTCAGGTAGCGCCGTGGACTCATAGGCTCGCTCCATTTCATGGACTGGAGCTGGTCACGGTGCTGGATGGCGAGCTGGTCCCGCTGGCACGTCACTCGCCGACCGCTGGGGGTGCTGACCGTGTACACGTCGTAGGCAACCTCCACGACCCGGCCCACCGTGCCCGCCTTGCACAGGTGGTCGTCCTCTGCCCGCAGATCGGTCCGCAGGACCACCATCGTGGCCTTGGGCAAGGTGATCCGCTCCTCGTCCAGGTGAAACGGTCGTCCTGTGGCGCGGGTCATCGGTCTGTTACCTCTCTCTACGGTTCTTGCGTCGGCCCTTGTGCCGACTCTTGCGGCGACCCTTGCGACGCCCGGGGGGGGCCATCTTGACCAGGCGAGGGTCGAAGCGAGCCAGGGGGACGACGAGATCTCGCTGGGCGGCCATGACGGCGTCGATGTCCTTGTAGGCCATGGGGATCTCGTCGAGGCCGCCGGAGATCAGGTGCACCTGGCGCTCGGCGAGGAAGGCGCGGGCGTCTTCCCAACGGAAGCGGCGGTGGGCCTCGGCACGGCTCATCTTGCGGCCGGCGCCGTGGGACGCCGAGTTGAGCGAGTCGGGCTCACCGAGGCCGCGGACCACGTAGCCGGGAGTGCCCATGGAGCCAGGGATCACGCCCAGCGCGTCGGGGCCGGCCGGCGTGGCGCCCTTGCGGTGTACCACCACCTGCTCGCCTTGGTGCTCTTCGAGCCAGGCGAAGTTGTGGTGATTCTCCACGACGGCGAGCACCTCGGCGCCGAGGTGGCCCAGCACGAAGCGGTGGATGAGCTCGTGGTTCGCCGCGGCGTAGCGGCCCATGAGGTTCATGGCGGCCCAGTAGGCCTGGCCGTCCTCGCTGTCGAGGTCCAACCACGCCAGGCGCTGGAGCTGGCGGGGCAGCTCAGGGTGGTGCCTCGACGCCACCTCGCTGAAGTGCTGGGCGATCTCGGCGCCGGTGCCCCGGCTGCCGCTGTGGCTCAGCAGGGCCAGGTACCGCCCAGGGTCGAGGCCGAGGGACACTGCGTCGTCCGCGGTGTCCGCGTCCGCGTCCACGTCTTCGTCCACGGTGAGCACACCGAGCTCCGCGAAGTGGTTGCCGCTGCCGCTGGAGCCTAGCTGCGCCCAGGCCTGGTCCTTCTGGTTGGCCACCACGGGCGTGAAGCTCCAGTCCTCGTCCATGACGGCGTGCTGGCGCCGATCCCCGCCCTTGAACGACGCGCCCACGCCGAACCGGGTCTCGCGCTCCAGGGCCTCGGTCAGCTCCTCTTCGCGCTGGGTGAGCGCAGAAACGGGCCAGTCGAGCACGGACATGCGCATGCGGCAGGCGATGTCCATACCCACGGCGTATGGGATCACCGCGCCCCTGGTGGCGAGCACGCCGCCGATGGGCAGGCCATAGCCCTGGTGGCCGTCTGGCATCAGCGCTCCGGCCACGGCCACCGGCAGGGAGCACGCGTCCTCGAGCTGAGCGATGGCGCTGGGCTCTGTGTCCTCGCCCCACATTCGCCAGGGAGCTGGCTGGTCGCGCTCGCGGTACACAGGC
>JAJRWW010000002.1 GCA_024276595.1 Myxococcota bacterium | reverse complement strand
TGAGCCCCTCCTCCGGTCACCCGGCCACCGGACTGGGGGCCCAATGGATCCGCGCCAGTATGACAAACCCACCCCCGGGGAACAACGCCTGTTTTCGACCCACCCCGCGGGTGTGCTATGCTCGATGGCTCGTGAGGTTGTGTGCCAGAGGACGACCTCTGTGACACCCCGAAATAAACTGGACAGCACACATCAGCACCGCCCGGCACCAACATCCCCCGCGCGGGCCAACCCCGCGCGGGCCGGTGCTGGCAAAGGTTCTCCATGAGCGCTCCGCAGGTCCGCTTCGCGTCGCCCCGACACCTCCCTGACCCCGCCGCCCTCGCTGGTCGGGTGGTCGTCCTGGACATAGCCTTTGCTGCCGACGGCTCCGGAGGGGTCTCCTTCGCCTCGGTGACCCAGGTGTTCCTCGACGGGCTCGGCGACCGGCTCGCCGCCTGGGTGGATCACCACGACCACCCCCTTGCAGCACAGTACAACGCCGATGACCGCTTCCTGCTCGTGACCAAGCAGGAGGCCGGCGCTTGCCCCGAGATGATCACGCCGGAGCTGGTGCACCGCACCGGGCCAGTGCAGACGGTCTTGACCCACCTGGACCTGGACGGCATCTACGCCGCCGCAAAGTGGCTGCTGGGCGGCCACTCACCCTACCCCGAGGCGGACGCGGACGCCCGAGCAGTGGACACCCGCCTCCTCTCCCCTTCTCCTCTGGGTGAGACCATCGACCTCGCCCTCCGCGCCTCGAGCCGGGACGACGGCCTTCGCCACCGGATCGTCCGCTTTCTGACCTCTGGCTGTCCCCGCGACGGCCAGGACTGGGAGCTCATCCAGGAGGCGCGAGACGCCTACGCCGCCATGGCGGCGCGAACTCTACAGGTGGCCTCTGGCTACCGCCTGGAGGGCCGCGTGGCCCTCGTCAACGTCTCCCCGGCGATGGGGAAGGTGGACAAGACCTACCTGCTGCTGCTCGGGCAGGAGCTGGCCGAGGTGGCCGTTGTGCAGCAGTCTGGGATGATCACGGTGGCCGCTGCCTTCGACTCCGGCTTCGACTTCCCTCGCCTCATGGGCCTCGGGGGCGGCATGCCCACCCGCGCATCCGCCCCTCAAGACCGCCTCCAGCCTCTGCTCGATGCGCTGAACGGGCCGCCCCCCACGTCTCACAGGGACTGAGCTCCTCTCTCCAGCGACCTCGTACGCTCTGGCGAGCAGCGGCCTTGGGCACAAAAATGGCCCCCCCCACAGCTTGGGGTTAAGCTCCCATCATGAGGAAGGCGCGCGATCAGATCTGCATTGCCCTCCTGCCACCGCTGGTGGGCATCCTCGCCCTCGTGCCGCAGGCGCTGGCCGGGCACCGCTCAAGCAGGGCCCACGGCTCCTTGGGAGCCGGGCGTGCTCCGCACACTCGAGTCACTCCGATCACAGTACGGGTGACCCGTCGCTCGGACCTCTTCGCCCGCCCTGGAAAGAAGGGCTTTGTGGGCACCGTCGCTCGTGGCTCGATCCTCCCGATCATGACGGTCGCCAGGGGTGGACGCTGCAAGGGCAGGCGCTGGTTCCAGGTCGCCGAGGGCGCGTGGATGTGCGCCGCCTCCGGCCGCACCTCCTGGCGCCTCCCACGGGGGAGGCCGCAGCCCATTGTTCGCGGGGGGCGGCTGGTGCCCAGGGTGGTCTACTACGCGAGGAGGGACGGCGTGGCCGTCTTCACCAGCAGCGAGGCGGCAGCGGCCGGTGAGCACGACCGCCTCGTGGAGCGAGGCTTCTCCTTCTCGGTGGCCGGCTGGCGGCGCATCGCCGGACGCCGCTTCATCCTCACCCGCAACGGAGAGCTGGTTCGCCGCTCGGACATGGCCCGCTACCGGCCGTCGGCCTTCGAGGGGCGGCACCTGAGGGGTCGGCCGAGGCTGCCCATAGGCTGTGTGATCAGCTACAAGTACGCCCCTGTCAGGGGCGCCCCTGGACCAGGTGCCCGCCGGGTGGACCGAATCAAGCACCATAGCTGGGTGCAGGTTCACCAGGTGATCCGCCGCAGGGGGCGCCGCTACCTGCGCATCGAGCAGGACCGCTGGATCGCGGCGCGCCACGTGAGGGTGGTGCGATTCAGCGCGCCGCCCGCCGGGGTCGGCCCCCACGAGCGCTGGGTGGAGGTGCTGCTGTCGCAGCAGACCCTGGTGGCATACGAGGGCGCGAGACCCGTCTTTGCGACCCTGGTATCCACCGGTCGCTGGCGTCACCAGACCCCCCGCGGGCTCTTCCGGGTGCGCACCAAGGTGGCCATGGCCACCATGAACAACCAAAAGGGCGCCGGGGAGCTCTACCGGGTGGACGACGTGCCCTGGATCCAGTACTTCCTGCAGGGCTACGCCCTCCACGGCACCTACTGGCACAACGGGTTCGGCCGCACCAGGAGCCACGGCTGTATCAACCTCTCCCCCAAGGACGCCCGCTGGCTCTTTGGCTGGGCCCCGCCGCACCTGCGGCCAGGGTGGATGGCCACTGAGGCCACCACGGGCGAGCCTGGGCTGCTGTTGCGGGTGCGCAGAGCTACGCGGCAGAGGGTGCGCTATCGTGGCCCCAAGGGGCAGGATCCCGCCTCCCTACACCAGACTGCCGAGGGACCGTGAGGGCCGGCGCCCTCCAGCGAAGACGAGCAGCAGCCCCAGCCAGCGACGCACACCACCAGGCTCTGCCTGCCAATCGCCCCGAGCCCTCGCCAAAAGGGAAGGGTTACTTCCTTGCGGGCGGCGTCGACCGGACGCCCTTCTTTCGGGGTGGAGCCTTGGTCGGGTTGGGGCCATCCTCTGGATAGCCCGCCTCCTCCAGCACCGACTGGATGGCGATGCACTGGGGAGCCTTGAAGGCCGCTGCGGCGAACTGCGGGCAGCCTGTCTTCGAGAGCCAGATCTCCACGGTGGACGCCTCCACCTGGGTCTCGTTGCCATAGCCCTTACCAGTCATGCACTGCATGAGCTCCTGGCGAAAGGCGGCCATGGCCTTGCTCTTCCTGGCCGCGTCGGCCCGCTCCCCGGCGGTGAGCTGGCGCCCCATGTTGACGTGAAAGACATCCTCGAAGCAGGTGTTGCACCGGGCCTGAAAACGGTCTGCAAGCGGGGCGAAACGCGGAGAGGACTTCGGGTGCTTGGGGCCTGTGTCCTTGCCGTATCCACAGCCAGACAGCACCAACGCCGCGCCGAGCACGCTCAGTATCGTCGCTTTCACTCTCATCTCTTCCTCCCTCTCGCCGTGGCGAGCGCTGGGGTCGGTGACCCCGGAGACAGGAGCCCCCAAGGCAGGGGCTCCGGCCGTTACCTCATTGTGTCCTTTTTTGGCTTGCCCGCCATGTCAGCCGGCTTGCCCGCCATGTCAGCCGGCCTGGCCGCCATGTCAGCCGGCTTGCCCGCCATGTCAGCAGGCCTGGCCGCCATGTCAGCAGGCCTGGCCGCCATGTCAGCAGGCCTGGCCGGCTTTGCATCCTCTGCGTCCTCGGGGTCGATGAAGCCGGCGTCGTCGATGAGCGCCTCGATGCGGGTCTCACAGGCCACCAGAGAGACGAACTTGTCCGCAAACTCCTTGCAGGACTTGGCCCCCACCAGAGGCTCGAGCTGGCTCCCCTGCATGTTGGGAGGGGAGAACCCCTTGCCATCGGCCGTCTTCTGCCCCTGCAGGCAGATCCGGATCTCCTTGCCCACGACGGAGACCGCCTTCTGGAAGCCTTTCGCCTCGGCGCCCTTGGGCGGCTTGTAGGGGAGCTTGGTGTGAGTGAACACCTCCCTGGCGCATTTTTTCAGCCGTGCCTCGAAGCGCTCCACGAGCGAGGCCTCCTTCTTGCTGATCTTGTGCTGCTGGCCGTACTCGGTCTTGTGCTTCTTGCCAAACATGTAGACGTAGGCGGCAAAGCCACCTCCCGCCAGGATCGCCACAACCAGAAGCCCCACCAGGAACTTCTTTCCTTTTCCATGTGCCATGTCTCGTCGCTCCTCGGGCGGTTGCCAAACAGGTTCCGAGGGCTCTCGGCCCGAGCTGCTGGACAACCGACCCGGTTAGATGTGATCCCGAGAGGCAGACAATACCAGAACTCGTCGAGCCGGTGAAGGCCCCCTGGCACCGGAGCCTCAGCTACCAACCACGGCACGCAGGCACCGCGAGCACCTGGCGCTGGCGAGGCTGCGCCTCGGACCGAGGAGGCGCTGTGGTCTGGGGACAGTGGAGCGGCTGCGTGCGCCGGCTGGCTGCTGCCTGGTCGAGCGACTGGCTCGAGGCTCGACTCACTAGGTGCAGCCTGCCTGGCAGCTCTAGCGGGAGTCGGTGGATCCGCCCCCTGGAGGCTCCGGGCCGCCCTCTGGAGGCTCCCCTTCACCCTCGGAAGCATCTCCGCCCTCGCCGGTCAAACCATCGGTCTCACCTGGTGCATCCCCCTCTCCGTCCTCGTCCTCATCATCCACGCTCAGCTCATCGAGTGGGTGTACGTTGGTGTAGCCCTGGAAGCAGGAGCTGGCGATGAAGCTCCTCTCCATCATCTGAGAGGTGAAGGTCTGGGACATCACCTTGCTCTCGTGGTCGAAGCCCATGCGGTAGGCGACATCGTCGGGGTGGACCGCCAGCATGAGCAGCGGGGAGGAGCGGAACTCCGACGCCCTCATGACCTCCGCCAGCCTCAGGTTCCCTTTCAATCGGCAGCGGCCGTCCGGCTCCACCTGGCGGTTGCCGTAGATGTTCTGGTAGCGGTACCTGCGCCTTCGGTGCTCGTCCGGGCCATCCAAAATGAACACCGAGGCCGAGAGAGTCATGGCGATGATCCGTCCCTTCGCGTCCCTGCTCACCCGGGGCACCACCTGGTACTCGTGCCGATCCATGAGATCCACAAAGACCAGCGACTGGGCCACGTAGGTCTCCGCGAGCACGTCCAGCAGGATCAACTCCTCCCGATCAAAGCTGTCCACCTGGATGTCCGGGTCCGGGAGCTGGTGGGCGAAGATCCCCCGGAGGTGCTCCTGCTGGCGCTCGTCCAGGAGCGAGTAGAAGGGGAGCCGCACCCTGAAGCCAGGACGCCACTGCTTTGCGAGGGCCTCCTCCTCCTCCTTGAGCGGACGCACGCACTCGTGTAGGAACTCACGGATGCGCTCGGCACTCACGAGCGCATCAGCGAACGCTCCAGAGGCCTCAGGAAGTTCCTCGCTCATTGCAGCAACGCTCTCGAACCCGTTGGAGTCCCGTTGTATCGAATAATTGCGTCGGAGTACACCGCTGCGTGGGAGCACGCGGGGAGCTGGGAGATGGGCCGAGGAGACCATGGAGAACCCTCCCCGGCCCTGCCGCCAGATGCTCGCGGCAGCACCAAGGCGCCATTGGGATCGGCCACCCAGAGCAGGCCATGCTTGCAGACTGGGGCCGACCGCGCCACCAGGTGGCACGAGGGGGTCGCTACTTGATGTACGGCTCCAGGCGCTCGGTGTCCATGTTCATCTTCAGCTTGGCCAGACCGCGAACCTCCACCTGCCTGATTCGCTCTCGGGTGAGGTTGAGAATCTCTCCCACCTCCTCGAGGGTCATCCCGCCCCGGTCGGCCACATCCAACGAGCAGGTCTCCGGAAGCTCCCAGACCCTCAGGTCGGGAAAGTTCAGCTTCAAGGAGCCTTTCTTGGGGTTGACGTCCAGGTAGATGTGGTGCCGACAGCTCACAAAGGGGCACGGCCGGATCCCGTGCGCGCACTCCTTGCGAGAGCGTGGCCGGGGGATCCGGCTGTAGGGCTCGAGAATCTCCTTCTCCCGAAGCTCCTTCTTGGTGAGCCTCTTGGCAGGGATCGTCTTCGAGCGCACACGCACACGTCTCCTGTCTCTGCGGACATAGCTCCTCGTCGGGGTGGCCTTGTCGTCCTTCTCCATGGTCTGTCGCTCCTCGAGGTTCTCCGACCTCCGGTGTGGTTTCTCTCGCCGGGGTCACGGGGCTCCCCGACGCAGCCTGTCAGTAAAAGCGCCGCGAGGGCCCCCCCTCCTCCAGCAGCCCGACCTCGTCTGAGGTCTCCTCCTCCGCTGGGCTCCATGAGACTGTCTGCTCCAGGGAGGAGAGCCGCCTCATGAGCGCCTCGGCGTCCACGCGAGCTGCCTGCAGCTCCCCCTCCACCCGCCCCCGCAGCTCCGTATCGAAGTGAGGTTCGCCCACCTCGTGGTCCATCTCGTCGAGCAGCTCGCCAATGTCACTCTCGATGGAGTCGATGCGAGGGCGAAAGCGCAGCCAGCTCCGCTGGATCTGCTCAATGGTGAGCCCCTCGGCCATCCTGTGCTTGATGGCGGTGATCTGTCGCACAATGGTCGTGGGGTAGATCCCCTTGGAGCCCTTGTGCTTCCCCTTCTTCCCCACGCGCTTGCTCCGGGGAAGCAGCCCGAGCTGGATGTACTTCCTGAATGTCCCCTCGGAGAGCTTCACCCCCCTGGACTTGAACAGGCGGATGATCTCAGCCGAGGTGAGCCCGTCTGGGTTGCGCCTCTCCAGGACATCCAGCTCGGCGTCGGAAAAGACCGTGTCCACCGCCTGGGGCTTGAGTCGAGACAGGGATCCGGGGTGCATGACCATTTCGAGCGGCCTTTCGTGGCTTTCCTTCGGGAGACATCTATCTTGCTTCTCCCGTTAGAGTCCTATCCTGAGTGTATTCTCTTAAGTAGGTTCCAATTAATAAATTACATTGAGTATATAGTCAAGAAAATAAACCATTACGTGTACTTACTCCAATATCACCGCTGAGCCTTTGTTCAGGGGGCACAACATCTGGTGGTGTCTCGGCCCGCCCCATACAACCCCAGGTATGTGCTACAGGGGCTCCAAGTGGCACCTGGGGCACCATCAACGCGGCCCCAGAGGGGCAACTTCATGGGGTGAGAGAAAAAAATCCGACCGCATGCACCCCCGGGAGGGCGGATGGATCTCCCCGGTGCCGCCGCCCGAAAACGGCGCCTCAGCCGTCGCTGCGCCGTAGCTGGCGCATCACCCCATCCAGCACGCCGTTTACGAAGCCACCGGAGGTCTGGGTGCCATACACCTTGGCCAGGTCAACGGCCTCGTTGAGCACCACCCTGGCCGGCGCGGTCCTCAGCAGGAGCTCAGCCGTGGCCAGCCGAATGAGGCTCAGGTCCACGGCGGCCATCCGGTCCAGGCGCCAGTTCTGGGAGGCGGCCTCGATCAGCTCATCCACCTCTGCGATACGCCCCCGCAGGGCGGCGTACACCTGGCCGACGAGCTCGGGGTCCACCTCCCCGGCCTCCGGCTCGGAGAAGTGCGCGCGCAGCTCAGAGAGCTCGGGCCAACGCCCGGACACCTGGTACTGGTACAGCGCCTGCAACAGGCGAGCCCGGCTGCCGCGCCTCCTCGACATCAGAGCTGCTTGTAGACGTTGGCGATCTCGACCGCCGCCATGGCCGCCTCGGCGCCCTTGTTGCCGGCCTTGGTGCCCGCACGCTCCACCGCCTGCTCTATGGTGTCCGTGGTCAGGATCCCCATGCCGACGGCCACCTTGCCCTCGGTCACCACCGAGGCGATGCCCTTTACCACCTCGTTGGCAACGTAGTCGAAGTGGGGCGTGCCCCCGCGAATGACCGCGCCAAGACAGACGATGGCATCGTACTCGCCGGAGTCGGCCAGGCGCCGCAGGACTCCCGGCATCTCGAAGGCCCCTGGCACCCTCACCACCGACAGCGCCCCCTCCTCGGCGCCGGAGCGCAGGAGCGCGTCCCTGGCGCCCTCGAGCAGACGCTCGGTGATGAAGCTGTTGAAGCGCGACACTATCAACCCGACCCTGAGCCCCGCCGCAGATAGCTTGCCCTCGATGGTCTTGTTCATTTGCCTTTTCCCTCTCCGCTCACAAAGGCGCCGCGCTCCCGCTTCCGGTCCAGGAAGGTGACGTTGTGGCGGGTCTCCGCCACGGGGATCTCCACCCTCTCGGTTATCTCTATCCCGTATCCGGTCAGGCCGGCGATGCGCCTGGGGTTGTTGGTCATGAGCCGGATGCGGCGCAGCCCCAGGTGCACCAGCACCTGGATGCCCAGCCCGACCCCTCGCAGTGCCGCTGGCACCTCATCGGGCCTGTGCGCCTTGACGCTGGGAGCTCGCTGCATCACGTGGCTGGCGAACTGCGCCGCCATGTCTATGCAGCTCGGCATGATGTACAGCAGAACCCCCTGCCCCTCCTCCTGGATCATGCGAAGGGACTCACGCAGGGTCTCCCCGCACACGCAGCTACGGGCGTTGAAGGGATCCCCGATGCACCCCGAGTGCACTCGCACGAGCACGTCGTCGTCCGGGCCATACTCACCCAAGGTGAGCGCCAGAAACTGAGTGGACTGCACCTTGCTGGTGTAGACGTAGGCCCGAAACTCGGCGCTCACCCCCTGGAGGCCTGGCAGCAGCGTGCCCGTCTCAACTCGCTCCACGAGGGACTCGCGGTACAGGCGGTAGGTGATCAGGTCCGCGATGCTCAGGATGAGGAGGGAGTGCTCCTCGGCGAAGAGCTCCAGATCCGGCATGCGAGCCATGGTCCCGTCATCGTTCATTATCTCGCAGATGACACCAGCGGGCGCAAGGCCCGCCAGCCTGGCCAGGTCCAGCGAGCCCTCGGTCTGCCCGGTGCGCACCAGGACGCCGCCGTCCTGGGCCCTCAGCGGGAACACGTGCCCGGGCATGACCAGGTCGTCCGGACGCGCCATGGGAGAGATGGCGGTCTTGACGGTGACCGCCCGATCCGCCGCGCTGATCCCCGTGGTCACCCCGTGACGAGCCTCGATGGAGACCGTGAAGGGGGTGCCAAAGGCCGACCGGTTAGCGGCACCCGCCACCATCATGGGCAGCCCGAGCTGGTCACAGCGCTCCCCGGTCAGGGAGAGGCAGATCAACCCCCGCCCGTGCTTGGCCATGAAGTTGATGGCCTCGGGGGTCACCTTCTCCGCGGCGATTGTGAGATCTCCCTCGTTCTCCCGGTCCTCGTCGTCGACGAGGATTATCATCTTGCCATTTCTGATGGCCTCGATGGCCGCCTCGACCTTCTGGATGGCGTCGCTCACGACATGCTCCCTGCTGGTACCTTCAGCACCTAGCTTTTAGCAGTTGGCGAGATTTGGGCAAGGCCCATGTGGGAGCCGGGCGCGACCTACAGGAACCCGCTGTCGGCGAGCTTGCCCATGGTCAGCCCGCCCCCGCCACCCCAGGCACCGAGCATCCGCGCCACGTACTTGCCGATGATGTCCGCCTCCAGGTTCACAGGTGCACCTCGGGGCTTGGTCGCCAGGGTGGTCTCGCCCAGGGTGTGAGGGATGACCGACACGTCGAAGGCCCCCTGGCCAACGGAGGCCACCGTGAGGCTGATACCATCCACCGCCACAGAGCCCTTCTCGACAAGAAACGGTGCGATCTCATCCGGGTGCGAGAAGGTGAAGACCACCGAGTCGCCCACGTCCTTTCGCTGGCCAACCCGACCCACGCAGTCCACGTGCCCCTGCACCAGGTGCCCGTCCAGCCGCGCACCTAGCTGGAGCGGCCGCTCCAGGTTCACCCTGTCTCCCGGGGCCAGGCTCCCGAGGGTCGTCCGCGCCATGGTCTCTGCGACCGCCGTCACATCCAGCCCATCCCCACCCACCCGAACCACTGTCAAGCAGGCCCCATTCACCGCGAGGCTGTCCCCCAGGGCAAAGCCCCCCAGGTCGAGCCCGGTGGCCACAGTGAAGGTGGTCGCCCGATCTCCCGGCGTCCGTCGCCGGATGGTCCCCACGTCCGCGATTAGCCCGGTGAACATCTCAGAGCCTCCCCTCGAGCAACAGGTCCTTCCCCAGCCGCCGCACCCTCAGGTCGGTCAGGGTCAGGGCCTCGTCCATGCGCGCCACCCCCTGCCCCGCCACCGCCGGCACCGCACCGGCGCCACCAACTATCTTGGGCGCCAGAAACCACAGGAGGCGGTCCACGTGGCCCCCCTCCAGAAACTGGGCCGCCACCTGGGCTCCACCCTCGACCAGGAGGCTCATGATCCCACGCTCGCCGAGGGCCTCCAGCATCGGGCCGATGAGAACCCGCCCACCCTTGGAGGGCAGACGCAGCACCTGCGCCCCGGCAGCTCGGAGTGCCTCTGCCCGCGCCGCCGAGGCACGCCGGGTGGTGACCACAAGGGCCGTCGGCTCACCCTTTGGCCCAGGATCTACGACGACCCGCGCCTCCGGCGAGAGGCTGAGGGAGCTCGAGAGAACCACCCGCAAGGGATCCCTCCCCCGGTGCAGGCGGCAGGTCAAGGCTGGATCATCGGCGGCCACGGTGCCGGCTCCCACCAGGATGGCGTCGCAACGGTCACGCAGGCGATGCACCTCCCGGCGGGCCGCCTCT
>JAJRWW010000280.1 GCA_024276595.1 Myxococcota bacterium | reverse complement strand
TTTTTGTTTTTTTGGGGAAAGGATTTGTAGCGCAGCCGCCATTCGGGTATAATGGCTGCTGTCGATGGTGAGGGCTAACCGATGCGTATCTCGAAAGTGCTTTTTTTTCTGGCGCTGGCAGCAGTCCATGTCGTGGCCTGTGGTCCATCTCCGCCCTCTGGCAACAACAACGCAAATGTGAACAACGGTGCCTGCGGGAACCAGGTCCTGGACACGGGTGAGGATTGCGATGGCCTCCTGCTGGGGGGCGAGACCTGCCTCTCTCAGACGGGCCACCCAGATGGCAGCTTGCGTTGCAGCACAGCGTGTACCTTTGACAGCTCCTCCTGCCACACCTGTGGCAACGGGCAGCTAGAGGGTGAGGAGCCGTGCGACGGGGCGAACCTCAACGGCGTGGACTGTACGGCCCTGGGCAGGGAGGGCGGCGCCCTGGCCTGCCTTCCCGACTGCAGCAACTTCGACATCTCCCAGTGCAGCCCGTGCCTCGTCTCGGAGCGGACCTGCAGCGCTGATCTGCAGCACGTGATCGACTGCCAGGGTCAGGTTGTGGAGACCTGCCCTGGTGACGTCGCCTGCGAGAACGGTGTCTGCGACGCGGAGCCCTGCGCCGCCGCCGAGGCGGCCAAGAGCTCCTACGGGTGCGAGTACTTCGCGGTGAAGCCGGACGTCATTGTCGAGGCCAAGGGCGCCTGCTTCGCGGTGTACGTGGCCAACACCTGGCCGTCTCCGGTGTTCATCGACGTGTCGCGCGGGGGGCAGCAGTTCTCGGACACGAGCTTCATCCAGATCCCCCAGGGACAGGGACAGGGGATCACTTACCTCCCCTACGACCCCGTGGCCGGGCTCCCTCCAGGTGAGGTGGCCATCCTGTTCCTCTCCCATGAGAGCCCCCCGCCCGCATCGGTGAACGACTGCCCTCTCCCCGCGGCCATGAACGCAGAGTCGGGTGTTCTGGGCAACGGCATCGGCCAGGCCTTTCGGATCACCACCGACAAGCCCGTGGTTGCCTACTCGATCCTCCCATACGGAGGCGGCTCTGCGGCAGCCACGTCTGCCTCCTTGCTCCTGCCCACCAGCGCGTGGGACAGCAACTACATTGCCATCAACGCCTACGCCAAGAGCCAGGCGGTCTCCACGGCGCTCCCCTCCATGGACATCGTGGCCTACGAGGACGACACGCTTGTGACCCTCCTTCCGGGGGTGGCCCTGGTGGGCGGGAACGGCATCCCATCGGGTCCTGCCGGCTCCCCTGTGACCATCCTGCTCCAGGCCGGGCAGTTTGCGCAGATATCCCAGGTTGCCGAGCTCACGGGGAGCCCCATCCAGGCGGACAAGCCCATCGGGCTCTGGGCGGGGGCCTCCTGTCTGAACGTGCCGGTTGACGCCTTCGCCTGCGACTCGGCGCACCAGCAGATCCCGCCCGTGCGCGCGCTCGGGAGCCGCTACGTGGGTGTGCGCTACCGGAACCGGAGCAACGCCACGTCGGAGGAGACACCACCCTGGCGCCTGGTGGGGGCGGTGGACGGCACGGACCTGCTCTGGAGCCCATCGGTGCCCCCGGGTGCGCCCACGACCCTGGCGCAGGGACAGATGGCGGAGTTCCAGGCATCCGGCCCGTTCGTGGTGGAGAGCCAGGACGCGTCCCACCCCTTCTACTTTGCCCAGTACATGACAGGGGGGATGGACTTTGCTGGAGAGGGTGATCCGGAGTTCGTGAACATCGTCCCCACGGATCAGTACCTGAGGCGCTACGTGCTGTTTACGGACCCCACCTACTCCGAGACCAGCCTCGTGGTGGTGCGCTCCCCCTCCGAGGTGGACGGGACCTTTTCGGACGTCACCCTGGACTGCGCCGGTGTGCTTGGCGGCTGGCAGCCGGTGGGGGAGTACGAGTACACCAGGGTGGACCTGGTCACCGGGGACTTCCAGGATGTTGGGAGCTGCTCCAACGGGAGGCACGAGGTCAGCTCCGACCAGCCCTTCGCTGTCACCGTCTGGGGCTGGGGTGGCTTCTCCGCCTTCTTTACGTCGTACGTCTCCTACGCCTACCCTGCGGGAGCCAGCATCAAGCCCATCAACGAGGTGGTGGTGGTGCCGGTGGACTAGCGCCTGCGCCCTAGGGGCGGCCTGGGTGTCCTCATGGTGGCACAGCCCGCCTCGGACCGATCACTGTGGCCCAGGGACGGAGGGGTTTGCCTTGGGCAGATGGGCTTCGGATGGATCGCTGCCGGCAGGATTGGCGTCGCGGGGAACCGTGACCACAAAGCTGCTGCCCACCTCCGGAGTGGAGGTGACCTCGATGCGGCCGTTGTGCTTGCGCACGATGCGGTTGGCAATGTACAGGCCGAGCCCGGTGCCCTCCGACCCCTTTGAGCTGAAAAAGAGCGTGAAGAGACGCTCTCTGGTCTCCCTGTCCATGCCGATGCCGTTGTCCCCAACCGAGAATCGCACCCAGTCGGGGTCTCCTCGCACCGAGAAGGAGACGCGGTGACGCTCCTTGGCCTGGTCCAGGCGGCAGGCGTCCAGGGAGTTCTCCAAGATGGCCACGAGGGCCGAGCGCATGGCCCCCGCGTCCACGAGCAGCTCCCCCACATGCGGGTCGATGCTCTGCACCAGCTCGATGTCCAGGGCGTCGGCCTTCACCTCGAACATCTCGCAGATGTCCGCCGCGAAGGACGTGCCGTCCACCCTCTGCATCTGGATCTCCCGCTCCTTGGCGCAGCTCAGGATGTCGAGCACCATGGTACGGATGCGCCCGAAGTTGCGCTGCACGATCTCCCAGCCCTCCTCGATACGCCCCTGGTCCTTTCTTTTCAGCCCGGTGTTGACCAGGTACATGCCCCCGTCCAGGGAGGTGATGAGGCCCTTGAGGTTGTGGGAGATGGAGCCCACCATCAGCCCCAGGGAGGTAAGCTGGTCCTGGAGCTGGCGCAGCTCCGTGATGTTGGTGGACATCTCCATTACGTGGGTTATCTCCCCGTTTCCGTCGCGCAGGGGCGCGGTCTGCACCAGCACGTTGTAGCGGTCGCCCCCAAGGGAGCTGACCACCTCCTCGCTGCGGTGGGATCTGCCGTCGGAGAAGGTCTTCACCACCGGGCAGTCCAGGCAAGGCTCGTCCCGGTGCTTGTACGCCTCGAAGCAGTAGCAGTCGTTCTCGTCCCC
>JAJRWW010000279.1 GCA_024276595.1 Myxococcota bacterium | reverse complement strand
GGTAGCTCTCCAGGAACGACCGGGCCAGCCGCGGCCGGGCGATCATCTCCTTGAAAAAGTGGTCGTGAGGGCTCGTGATGTCCTTCATGATCACGATCCTAGCGCGCAAGGCCCCCGAGCGCAAAGGTCCAGAGATCCAAAGCTCGTCAAGCTCGTCCAGGTGGCGCGCACATGCTGGTTCCCCTGCTTTTCGCCTGCCGCGGCAGGCCGCCCGGCATCCAGGCGGCCGACGCCGTCGTCTCCACCAGCTACGCCACCGCCAGCGACGCCACCGCTCCTCTTGGCCTGCTGAGGCATGACTAACAGCATCCACGCGGCCAACACCGACGTCTCCGCCACGGCAATGCTCGTGCAACAAGCCACGACCGGTAGCTCGTCCACCGGCCCGCGGGTTCGCTCCACGCCTCCTTCCCACGGTCGGTCGCCCCCCCTGTGGCTGCGCTTCACTTCACTCAGGATGGGCTCCTTGTGGCGGGACTTGCACGCGCAAGACAGCGCCCATGCCGGGCGCACCAAAATGGAGGCCCTGGGCCGCGTTCGGCCCAGGCCCCCCTAGCTCTTCGTCCGGTGGTCACACCGGCGCGGGACGACAGGCGCTGGTTACGTTCGAAATGCGCTGGGCTCGCGTCCGTGGAGACGAGCCGCGGGCATGACGTAAGCTGGCACAGCGGAAACCGAGGTTGTCGTTCCTGTCCGACGGATCGTCGTCGTTGCGATTCGCAGCGCGCAGGTTGTCGGCGTCGTTGTCGAAGCTGCCGCCACGTCTCACCCGGTTCGAGCCGCTTCGTCCTGTCACCCCCTCTGTAGCCCGTCGAGCACGCTCCGCCGCAGGCCGTGCGTGTCCGCCTGCGCCAGGTGGCCAAAAACACTGGCAGCGCGAGCCACGGCCCGATCCTCGGCCTGCGGTGAGCTCGCGGCTTGCATCTCGAGTCGCCTCGTCTTCCGGGTGAACCGCTTGCGTCCCTCCCGGTCGAGCCGAGTGGTGCCCGGATAGACCCGGAACCCCAGCCAGCCAATCCCTTCGGTCACCGGCGCGAGCACCGTTGCTTGCCGCTTCAGGGAGAGCCTCAGATCCCGAGTCAGCATCGTCGACACCGCCTCGGCGACCTCCCACAGGCCACGCTTCGACGACCCGAATACCAGCATGTCGCCTGTGTACCTGAGGTACGTCCAGCGACCCATTCGGCGACAGACCAGGTCATCCACCGGGTGCAGATAGACGTTGGCCCAGAACTGGCTGGTGAGGTTGCCGAGGTTCTTCCATGCAGCACCTCCAGGATGAGACGGCCGTGCTTCCTGAGCCGCTTTCTGCCGACTCCCTTGACCTGGCGCAGCCCCTCGAGCGTGCGAGGCGCCGCCCGGGCGACATCCAGGCACTACCGGTTGGTAAGAATGACGTAGGGCGGGATCCCCTCCTCCCCGGCGGTCCGGCGACGCCACTGGAGCAGCGCGTCGTAGCGCACCCGCTCGATCTCGTCGAGCTCCCCAAGCAGCCGCCGGAACGCCGCGCGCTCGGCGCCGGCGCGATCCTCGGCGTCCCGGCGCGAGGGCGACTGACCGGTCGCCGCCTCCGCGCGTTCCTCAGGACGAGCCCGCCCGGCCACGTCCGACAGCTTGGCGCCCATCACCCGCCTGGTCTACAGGTAGATGGTCCAAAGCGCCGTCCCCTCGTGGCTGATCAGCTCTGGCTCGGCCCGAAGCACCTCACGCCCCTTGAGGTAGGACACGAGCGCCTCGTCGTCAAAGATCCGCAGCCGCGGATCAAAGGGAACCGTGATGATCTTCAGCTCGCGCATCTCAACCCCATACGATCCACACCGTCGCGCAGGCGCCACCGCGCCCGCGTCCCCCAGCGCCCGCGAGCTGGGCTCTGCCCTGCACCCGCGCGAGGGGAGCCCCCCTCGCGGCTCCCCCTCGGAGCCCGATCAGGGGATCAGGGTTACAGGTCATCAGGGGCTCCTACCTGGCACAGCGGATACCGAGGTTGCCGTACCTGCCCGACGGATCGTAGCTGTAGCGAATCGCAGCGCGCAGGCCGTTGGCGTAGCTGCCGAAGCCGCCGCCACGTAACACCCGGCTCAAGCCGCTCGGACTCTCCCATGCGCTACCGTCAGCAGGCGCGCCATTGTAGTCGCTGTGATACCAGTCCTGCATCCACTCCCACACGTTGCCCGCCATGTCGCACAAACCCTGGTCTGTGTTGCCGGCGGTCTTGCTGCACACCGACATCGTCCGTCCAGTGCCACAGCCAGAGCCTCCATCGTTCATCACCGTGTAGGTGCACGTCGCCGCGTCGTTGCCCCACGGGTACTCGATGGCCTGGCCGCCAGACCGCGCCGCGTACTCCCACTCCGCCTCGCTGGGCAGGCGCCCGCCCACCCACGCGCAGAATGACACCGCCTGGCTCCAGTCCACGCAGTTCACAGGGTGATCCTCGTAGCCAGGGTCGTCCCAGTTGCAAAATCCCCCCGTGTCCGGCGCCGTGCACGACCCCACGGTCACGCACGCCCCGTACTGCGTCACCGTCACCTCGGTCCGCATCATCTCAAAGGATGGCACTGTCACAGAGTGCACTGGCAGCTCATCGGAATTGCCAGCCGTGCTCCCCATCTGGTACGTGCCGCCTGGGATCGACACCCACGTCAGACCCACGCCTCCCGTGCACCCCGTCGTGTCCCAGCCGCCGCAGCTCGAGCTGCATGCGAGGGTGCCCCCGGTGTAGCCCATGCCGATGCTCGTGCAGTCGTTGCCTCCAAGCGCCGCACCGTCGCACACCTCTCCCGGGTCGATGTTTCCATTCCCGCAGACAAGCGCCGCGTCGGGCTGCGCACCGTCGGGCGCTGCCGCGTCAGGCTCCGCCGCGTCAGGCTCCGCACCGTCAAATGCCGCGTCCAGCCCGGCGCCGTGGTACGTGAAATCCGTGAAGCACCCAGCGCCAACAACGAACACGGCCGCCAGGGTCGCCACAAAGGTCAACCGAGAGCACAGCGTCCACACCGTGCTCCACCATGACCTGCATCCAATTCCACACATTGCGTACCTCGCTCTTGCTGGCCGACACCGTCACACCCGAAAGCCCCTCATCATTTCACTCGACCTCACCCACAGACGCAAGGCCAAATACAAGCAAGAAGCACGACCGCACCATCGCTCCAACCCACCGCGGGCGCCAGCCACACCCGAGGCGAGCGGCGCGGCCCCTCCTTGTGCCGCTTGCCCTCCACCACAAGGAGCACCACTTTGGTCAGGAGAAGTGCGGCGCCCAGGCCCGCGGCCACCCACGCGCCCGTGCCGTAGCTGCCCGCGTTGGCGTAGTCCCTCGCAAGCCCAGGCTCCCACTGGGTGCCCGCAGCCGTGGCAGAGGGGAACGGATATAGTCACATGGTCCCAGCAGGCACATGGTCCCAGCAGGGATTGGCCTCGGCAAGGCCCCCTAGGCTGTCATGAGGACCGAGAACCAGACCCGGGACTGGCGACCCGGGGCCGAGTCAAAGGGCACCAGCCACACGTGCGCCCTCGAGCGACGGCCCCCGGCGTCCAGGCGCAGGCTCCGCTGCAGGGCCTCGCCGCTCTCCATGACCCGGTCGAGATCCGAGCCCATGTCGGGGTAGACGGCAGCCAGGAGGGTGTCGCTCACCAGGGTTCCAGCGAGCATGGTGACCGGCAGGCAGACCAGGTCGGAGAAGCCCTCGTTGGCGCTTACCACCCGCCCATCGGATCCCACGACGCAGACCGGCACGGGACACGAGGCAAGGTCAAAGGGAGCCCCGGCCGGATCGGCTCCCAGGCGCGCGGTGGGCGCCCCCTGCAAGGCCCCGCCCTCTCCAGCAGCCGATGCCTCACCCGAGGCTGCCTCCAGGGACGCGAGCACCCTCCGCAGATCTCCGATGAGCTCGCCCATGGTCGCCGGGCGCACGGCGGGCTCCCGGGCCATGGTTCGGGTGATTAGCCGCGTCAGCTCCCCGTCCAGGGGCTCGGCGAGGCGGTCGTTGGGCGAGGGGGGAGGGGCTCCCATCTTGCGCTTTACCACCTCCTCTGGCGTCCCCTCGAAGGCCATCTGCCCGGTGACCATTTCAAAAAGCAGCACGCCCAGCGCGTAGATGTCCATGCTAGGCAGAGGAGCGGCGCCCTGAAACTGCTCCGGTGCGGCAAACTCAGGCGTGCCGGCCCGCTCCGACTCGTCCACCTCGGCGTCGTCAATGTGAGGCCGGGCGAGGCCGAAGTCGATGAGCTTGGCCACGGTCTTGGGCTCACCATCCCAGGAGACGGTGCAAACAAAGACGTTCTCGGGCTTGATGTCCCGGTGGATGATGTCCAGCTCGTGCAGGTGCCGCAGGGCCTCGGCCACCTGCAGCGCGATGCGCAGGGCCTTCACCTGGTCGAGACGGATCTCCCTGGTGATGCGGTCGAGCAGGGTCTGACCACGCAAGTACTCCATGACCAGGTACACCCCAAAGCGGTCGTCCAGGCCAAAGTCCGTTACCTGGACGATGTTGGGGTGGTTCACCCGGGACAGAACCTGGATCTCCTGGTCGAAGGAGCGCAAGGTCTCGTAGTCGGCGCTGCGCCCCGGGTGGATGATCTTCAGGGCAAAGTGCTTGCGAAGGCCCAGGTGAAGCACCTTGTACACCGCCCCCTGCCCGCCCATGGCGAGCCCCTCCTGGAGGGAGTACCTCCCGCCGATGATGTACGCGGAGTCATCCCCGGCTCCGGGAGCAACGACCCCGGCACCGCCGGGGCCAATCTCACCGCTCGCCTGCGGCCCATAGATGTGGCGGAAGAGATCCCTTTCGAAGCGGACCGTGGACTTGTTGTCCTCTGGCGCCTGAAGCCGAGCGGTCCTCTTGATCTCGGGCTCTTTTCTGGTCATGCAGACGCTCGATGCCCGGCTCCGTGCCCAGGCTTCAGGTTGCGGATCCACCCCCACACAACGCTCCACCTCGGGAGCAGTATACGCCACCGCTCAAGATATCCCAAGCGCGGCCCGGGGAGCCCAACCGCCGACACCTGCCGGGAGGAGCGCCGCTACTGATTCCAGGGCATGATCTTGTCGTGCAGCTCTGGCCCCCAGGTCTCCCCCTCCGCAAGGAGACGGCGCAGCAAGGCGAAGTTCACCTCTCGCCCCTGCTCCTTGTTGCCGCCGTTGAAGGCCTGGAAGCCCGCGCGTCCCTCGGTCATCATGTTCAGCGCCAGCCAGGCCCGGTTGGACTCCTTGTTCTTCTCCCAGTGGGCGAGCTTGTGCTTGCGCACCGACTCCACGCTCTTGGTTGCACAGCCTGGGAAGGTGTGCAGCAGGGCCGTGGCGATCCGATCCACCTCCACGTCCAGGGGCGAGAGGTCAACCTCGCCAGACCGGAACACCTTCTTGCCCTCGGCCAGGTCCTCGCCGGTCTTGAAGTCTCCATAGACTATCTGGCCGTTTTCGATCCACCGGTCCGTGATCACCATCGGGTTGGGAATGAGCTCGCCATCCACCTTCAGGCATGGCACCGCCTTTGAGATGAGCCCCACACGCGCGGCCATGTAGGCGGACCATGGCTCGCACAGGGTGCAGGAGTACATGCCCAGCTCCGCGCCCACGTAGACGGGCAGAAAGTCCGTGGAGCCACCGTCGGCCACCGAGCCGTGGCGGGGACCCGCCTGGCCAAAGTTGGCCAGGTCGCTCGCCACGGTGTAGTCGCAGGCCATGCCGATCTCCTGGCCTCCCCCGATGCGCATGCCGTTGGCTCTGCAGATAACCGGCTTGTCACAGGTCAGGATGCCCGTGACCATGTCGTTGAAGAGACGCATGTACTGCCGGTACTCCTCGGGGTTTCCCGCATAGTACTCCGCGTACTCCTTGGTGTTGCCGCCCGTGCAAAAGGCCCTGTCGCCCGCGCCCGTGAAGACCACGCACACAACGTCACGGCTGTTGGATGCACGCCTGAAGTTCAGGATGGTCTCCTTCACCATGTCCGTGGTGTAGGAGTTGTACTGCTTGGGGTTGTTGAGGGTGATCCAGGCCGCAAATAGACCCTCCACGGGCTTTCCATCGAAGCCTTTCACTGGCTTTTTCTCGAAAAGGACGCCCGTCTCGGGAACGGTTGGCACCAGGTCGTGGTTCTTGAAATCGGTCATGATCGTCCTCCAGGTGGGCTCTCGGTCGCCTCGGTTGATTGGCGCTACATATACCCGCTGTTGCCCTCCTGGATCAAGTGCGTGTATTGTCGCCGCCAATGATCCTCACTGTCACAGCCAACCCCATGATCGAGCACGTGCTTCCGGTCACCGGCTTTGCCCCGGGCAGACCGCATCACCCCGAGCGTGCCTGGACCTTCGCCACGGGCAAAGGCATAAACGTGGCCCGCGCCCTGTGCGACCTGGGGGACGACGTGCTTGCCATTGTGGCAGCCGGTGGGGAGCGGGGACGGGAGGTGGAGCAAAGGCTGGCCCGTGAGTCCATCCCGGTCCGCATGGCGCCCGTGTCAGGGGAGCCCCGGGTGGGCTTCGTGCTCTACGATGGCGGGTCGGTGACAACCGTTTACGGCCCCGGACCCACCCTCACCGACGAGGACGTGGATGTCTTGCTGGACACGGTGATTCGCTCCCTGCCGGCCCGCCTGCTGGTGCTCTCCGGAAGCGTGAGCCACCCCGCGCTCTACCCGCGCCTGTGTGACCTGGGTGTGGACGTGGTCCTGGACTTCATGCACCCGTGCTTCCTCGACTGCCTGGAGTCTGCCCCTGTGCTGTTGGCCAAGCCCAACAGCAGGGAGAGCCGCTTCCTGCTCTCCGCCGACGAGCCTGCACAGGCCTCGGCCCTGCTCGTGGAGGCGGGCGCCCGCTGGGGGGTGGTCACGGACGAGGACCGGCCAGCGGTCTTTCGCACGGGTGCAGAGGCCTGGATGGCCACGCCGCCTCGGGTAGAGCTGGTGCACTCGGTGGGGTGCGGGGACGCCCTCTGCGCCGGGCTGATCCACGCAATGGACCGCGACCCTGCCGACGCCGTGGCCTTTGCCATGGCCTGTGGAGCATACAACGCCACGCGAGAGACCATCGGCAACCTGGATCCCGCCGCCTGCGAAGCCCTCGCCTCCGATGTGCACATCCAGCGAATCTGAGCCCCCGCGCAGCCAGGTGCCAGGGCTGCCGGGCAAGGGCTCACCCGTGAGGGCGGGGGCCACGCCTGTGCCGCCTTTGCCGCCTGCGAGCCTTGCGCCGCTCGCGAGCCTTGCGCCGCTTGATCCAGCGATACCAGCGCCGACGGGCGCGCCAGCGAGCCTTCACCAGCCGCCTCATGCGCCTGGAGGAGTAGAAGGCCCGCCTGGGGCGGCTCCACACCCACCTGTACATGACCCCCCGCACCTCCATGAGCACCGTACGAAAGAGGCGGTAGCGCTTGCGATCCTGCGGGTGGAACACCCCCAGGTGGAAGTGGTTCCGGTGGCCCTTGTCGTAGTCCGGGGTGAGCACTGTCTCGAAGAGGTTTGAGACGTCGAAGTCGCAGGCCAGGTCTCGCAGGATGCGGCCCTTGAGGGTCCTGGCCCTGCCCTCGCATGTCTTCCCTCGTCCGAGACCCCGCTCGTAGTCGCGGGTGACGTCGATCATCCGGCCCCGTCGATCATAGAAGGAGTGGATGTCCGCCGCCAGACCCAGGGCGTGCCGACTCAGGCGGCCGGTCTTGGCCACGTACCGCCAGCTATAGAAGTTGGACCAGACCACCGTCCGGATCCCATTGACGCGAAAGATCTCGTCCGCTCTCCGCAAGGCCAGGGCAAGGCGGCAGTCCATGACCATCTTGTTGCGGGTGTAGCGGGGCTTGTAGCGCGTGCGACCAATCCTGTTGCCGATGATGCGCACGGGTGTTGCGACGCCCTTCACGCTGCGGAGCTTGTGGAAGGGCACCTTGAGCGAGCGCAGCATCCGAAGGCAGGCCCGGTCACGGAACCCCTTGGTGGCGGGACGGTAGAAGCGAGGCGCCACGCTCGGGACCTTCCAGTGGCGCGCTCCACGGGCCCGTGCAGGCGCCGCCCCGGCACAGGCCAGGGAGAACACGATCACTGCCTTGCTCATCCGCGAAAAAAGCTCCATCGTCGGCCACCGGGCGCATGGGTGAAAGCACGCTCTGGCTGCTATAGTCGATATTCGATGGATCGCAACCACTGCGCATAGACACGAGGGGGCCTCCGGGTATTCACCGCGAGGCCGCGAGCACCTGGATCGGCGACCAGCGCCGTCAGAGGCCTGAGTAGCCCTGGCGCAAGAGCCCCCCGCGCCCTGTTGGCCACTGGAGACAGTTGTCGGCGGCGCCAGGGAGATCCCATATCTGCACGCCGCCATCACCTCCACCCAGGGTGTCCTTGAGGGATATGATCAGCTCGGGCTGGCCATCACCATCAACGTCCGCGATGGTCGGGGCCGCCATGGAGCCCCTGCCGAAGATCTCTATCCTGTGCAGCTCCACCCCGTTGTTGTTCAAGATGACCAGGTGTGCAGGGGTGTCCGGATCCCTGGGTGCGCCAGATGAGAAGGTGGTGAAGACGATCTCCGGCACGCCGTCTCCGTTCAGATCCGCGATGAGCGCCTCGCCGGCACCGGTGTAGGGCGTGGACGTGGTACCGAACACGTAGCTCCACAGCTCGTCTCCATTGGAGCCAAAGGCGTAGAGGCGCCCGTCGTAGGCCGGCGCGAGGATCTCCAGCCCAGGGTCGTCATTGATGTTACCTATGGAGGGCGAGGGGCGGGTGGGCACGATGTTCTGACCCAGGTCGCCGCCGTGCAGGGGCATGCCCGTGTCCTTGGGCCACTCCCACCCGGCTGGGCGGGTCATGTCGTGGTTTATCACCCAGAAGGTCACGCCCTGGTTCTCCGTCGAGTTGCTGTGCTCGTGGTCCCCCACGAGCACCACCTCCAGATCCCCGTCCCGGTCGATGTCCGCCATGGCCGGGGGGCTGTAGGTGAACTCTGATCGGTCGCCAGTGCCCCAGCCCTGCTGGGAGAGAGCCAGGTCGTGATAGGCCTCCACCGCGGTGATGACTCGGTCGGAGAAGCTCTCGTCCGTGGGAAAGGGGCTGCCGTCGCGGTGAAAGATGCCAAATCCGATGGCGTCGTAGGAGGAGATTACGTCCAGGCGGCCGTCGCCGTCCATGTCTGCCAGGCCGATGTTCTGGTTGTATCCGCCAAAGTCCCAGCACTGCTCCGCCGGCTCAGGGGGGTCGCAGGTGGCGTGGTTCACCTGGGGCCAACCCTCCCGCATGGTGCCGTCCAGCTCATACACGGCGGTGGTGGGACCGGCGGACGTCTTGTTCACCACCACCTCCAGGAAGCCGTCCCCGTCCAGATCTCCTCCGCAGATGGAGCGGACCTCATCTGACCCGCCGAAATGCTGAGGCCACCCTGGCAGCAGCTCACCCAGGTGGTCGTAGACGGCCACGTTCACCCCGGAGGAGCTGTCGGCGTCCGAGCCCACCGCGATCTCCAGGTCGCCGTCGTTGTCAAAGTCGGCCACCACGGGAGATGCCCACATGCGGCTGCCACCGTGGTCCTCGGGATCCGACGCGTTGTGCGACCAGGCGGCGCGCCACACCAGGTCGCCGGCAGAGTCCCACACGTACAGCACCGAGTGGCGCGCAGCTATGATCTCCATGTCTCCGTCCCCGTCCAGGTCCGCCACGGCCGGGGCGGCGAGCCAGTTCTCATCCCAGCTCGCGGGCAACGTCTGGCGCAAGGTCGGGGCCTGTACAGCCCCGGTGGCCCCGCCAGGGAGGGGTGCGCAGGGGGTGCCCTCGTCTCGCTCACAGGCGCCGCTCCCGGCCGGGTGATAGCCGGCCGCGCACTGCATGCAGTTGGGCCCGAGGTACCCATCTGAGCAGCTACACACGGCCTGACCCGATGAGTCATCGCAGGTGCCACCGCCGTTGGACTCGTTGCAGGTGTCGGCGTCGCAGGTGAGGGGAAGGCAGGCCCCGCCCTCGTCCACGTACCCTTCCTCGCATCGGTCACAGGCAGCGCCGGTGTAGCCCTCGTTGCAGCTACAGACCGCCACCCCGCTGGAGTCGTCGCAGGTGCCACCGCCGTTGGACTCGTTGCAAGTATTGGGCCCACACTGGTCGGGCGCGGCGGCGTCATCTCCACAGCTCGCCGCGACCCAGCCGAGGCAGATCGTCGCAGTGGCGGCCAGGGCCGCCGAAGTAACCATGCGCATGCTCTCTCTCTCCTCCCGGTCTGGTGTCACACCGGATGCTCCATACTACCCCCAGGGGCCCAAACATCAAACCACCCCCGAAAACCACCCCCGAAGGCGCAAGCAAAACCCTGTTGGCCTTGCCCATGGTCTCCGCCATCGTCCATTGGACCAGGGCAGCAAGACGCGCCCCCATGGCGCGCTTGCCACGACCCGTCCGTCTCACGTAGTCTACTGTCATTGAGCTTCTGTTTCTCCTCTCCCCGGGGACCGGGCAGTGTCGCGGCACTGCATGTCGTAGCTTCTGGAGGTGTTCTGAGATGGCTTTTCGTCCCTGTGGCCCTTTCGTGGGCCTCCTTCGCCTGGCGCCCCCGGCCACCCTGGCCGCCCTGGCCTGCCTGAGCGCCGCGCCGGGCTGCACCCACGGGGGCGCCAGATCCCCCGCCCTGTCCACCGCCCTCGACGCCAAGGGGCGCGCCACCAAGTCCAGCACGGGGATGGTGCTGCTGGTCCAGGACCTCGTCTACAGCTTCGACGCCCGGGGCGCCCTGAAGCAGGTCACCACCCTGCGCTACCTGCTCAAGACCGCCGCGGCGGTGCGGCGCTTCGACGGCGTCAACGCAACGTGGGCGCCCTGGCGAGAGCGACGCCCGCTCCTGGCGGCCACTGTGCTCACCCCAGACGGCAAGACCCACGAGCTGGACCCCGCCACCATCGCCGTCCAGCCAGTCACCTCCGGCCAGGCCCGGGTGCTCACGGACCGGCGACGGCTCCACGCCAAGCTCCCCGCCCTGGTGCCCGGCGCGGTGGTGACCCTCCGGATCGTCACCCAGGAGAAGGCCCCCCTGGTGGCGGCGGGGTCTGTGCACCACATCTCACTGGCGAGCACCTTGCCTACCCTCCGCTCCCGGGTGACCATCTCCAGCCCCGCGGGAAGCCCACTCCGGGTGGCCACGCGCGGGATCCGGCTCAAGCCCAGGTCCGACTCCACGAGGGGCGGTCGCCGGCGCATCGTCTACGAGGCGGGACCATTCAAGAAGAACACGTTGTGGGAGCCACTCCTGCCCGGCAACATCCCACGGGAGCCCTACATCCTCGTCTCCACGGCGCGCTCCTGGGCAGACGTGGCCGACGCCTACCGCAAGCGCATCGAGGGCCAGCTCCAGAATCCCTCGGCGGCGCTGGTAGTGGCGGAGGTGCGCCGCCGGGCGGGGTCCGCTCCCATGGCCCTTGTTGCGGGCCTGGTAAAGCGCCTGCGCGACAAGCTCCGCTACACGAGCCTGGCCTTTGGCGACCGGGCCATCATCCCGGTGCGCCCCGACGTCTCCATGAGCCGCGGCTATGGGGACTGCAAGGACATGTCCACGGTGCTGCTGACCTGGCTGAGGGCCGCCGGCATCCCCGCTCACCTGGCCCTCCTACGGGCCGGGAGCGGCGAGGACGTGAGCCCCCACCACCCGGGCATGAACCTCTTCAACCACGTCATGGTGTACGTGCCAGCCGGCAAGGGACACCCGGCGCTCTGGCTGGACCCCACCTCCAAGTATGGGCTCCCCAGGTGGCCGCCCTGGGCGGCCCAGGGGCGCTGGGCCCTGGTGATCCGGCCCGGCGTGTCCGGGCTCACCAGGATCCCCGCATCCACGCCCCAGGACAACCTGTACAAGGAGGTGCGCAAGGTCGTGTTCCAGCCCACAAGGGGCGCCACGGTGGCCGAGACGAGCATCACCACGGGCATGCACGAGGTGTACCTTCGGAGGATGGTGGGGGAGGTGACCGCCAGTCGCCTGAGGAAGAACATGACCGGCTACGTCAAGAAGGTCTACGCCGCCTCCGGCCTCACTGCTCTGCGTCACACCGACCCCAGGGACTTTACCAGGCCGTTCAGGCTGCACCTTAAGATGGAGAAGGCTGATGCCTTCTGGACCAGCGACCTGGTGGCCAAGGGCAAGCTCTCCACCCATCCGGTGTGGCGCCACGCCGGGAGGTATGCCCTGTCGCCCCCACCCCCAGGCAGCAAGCGCTTCAAGCGCAGACACCCGCTCAGGTGGACCCTGCCCTACCGCGCGGAGCTGGTATACGACCTGACCGCTCCGCGCGGCTACACCCTGCGCAGTCGATTGACCAGCGGCCGCCGGCGCATGGGCCCTGCCACCTACTCCTGGACCATGAGAGAAAAGGACGGCGGCAAGCGAGTGGTTATCACCTACCGCTTCACGCTGGGAAAGCGTGTCTGGCAGCCCCGGGAGCTGCTGGCTTTCTGGCGGGCCCTGCGGCGGGTACGCCAGGAGGTCCCCGACACCGAGGTTGTCTTCACCCACCGGGGCGAGGTCCTCAAGAAACAAGGGCACATCCGCCAGGCCCTGGACCTTTACCGGGCTCTGGTCAAAGACCACGGTGACGTCCCGTCCTACCACCGGCAGCTCGCCAACAACCTCAGC